>JBMOMS010000160.1:0-1412 GCA_049324895.1 Chloroflexota bacterium | reverse complement strand
TGATGTATAATCGCGCCATCCAATCAGGAGTAACCGCAGTGACAGACAGCATTCTCTAACCAAACGCTTTTCAGGGTATGACCCGCTGTTTTGATTCTTACAGCCGAGGGCATGGCCCTCGGCTTTCGTTTTTAAGTGTTAGGAGTGCTTATGCTTTCAATTCACCAGCTTCATAAATCCTACGGTATCCAGCCGATTCTACAAAACATCAACTTCAGCCTGAGCAACGGCGAGCGCATCGGCCTGATCGGCCCAAACGGCTGCGGCAAGACCACGCTCCTGCGCATCCTGGCGGGCTGCGAACCTGCCGACGCGGGACGCGTGATTCCCAACCGCTCCCCGCTGCGGGTGGGATACCTGGCCCAGGGGATGGAATTCGACCCCGGGGACACGATCCAGTCCGCCCTCGGGCCTGTTCCCGTTAAACCCGGGGATCTCGAAGCCCAGATCGCCGCCCTGGCAACCGCCCTGGCCGGGAACCCGTCCGACCCCGCCCTGCAAGCCCAATACGATGAAACCCTCTTCCATCTTTCCTCTTTCCACGCCCCACTGTCCACCGTCCTGATTCCCCTCGGCCTGGCGGACTTGCCCCTCGACACCCCCGTGGCCCACCTCAGCGGCGGACAGAAGACCCGCCTGATGCTGGCGCGCGTCCTGTTGGAGGAGCCACACCTACTGCTGCTCGACGAACCCACCAACCACCTCGACATCCAGATGCTCGAATGGCTGGAGGGCTGGCTGGCTTCCTTCCCTGGCGCGGCGTTGATCGTCTCGCACGACCGCGCCTTCCTGGATAACACCGTCACCTCGATCCTCGAACTCGATCCGCTCACCCACGGCCTGCGCGCCTATGAGGGCAACTACGCCGACTACCTGGAGCAAAAGATCACCGAGCGCGAGAAGCAGGCCCAGGCTTACCAGGACCAGCAGGATGAGATCGCCCAGCTGCGCGCTGCCGCGGCCCACATCCGCGGGCTGACCATCAAGAAGAAAGGCGGCAAAGGGGATACCGGCGACAAGTTCGCCGCGGGCTTCTTCGGCAACCGCGCCACCAAGAACGTGGCCGGCCGCGCCAAGCACATCGAAGCCCGCATCGAAAAGCTGCTGACCGAGGAGCGCGCGGAACGTCCCTCGCGTTCCTGGCAGATGAAACTGGATTTCGGCGCACCCGAGCATCAATCCAAAAATGTGTTGGTGGCGGAGAATCTCTCCATTGGCTACGCGCAAGGCAACCCCCTGCTCACGGGGCTGAACCTGCACATCCGCGCGGGAGGGCGCATCGCGCTGACGGGGCCGAACGGCTCGGGCAAGACCACGCTCATCCGCACCATCACGGGCAAGCTGAATCCGCTGGGCGGAACGCTCAAGCTCGGGCAGACGGTCAAGCTCGGCTACATGGCCCAGGAGCAGGA
>JBMOMS010000159.1:0-75959 GCA_049324895.1 Chloroflexota bacterium | reverse complement strand
TCACGTCCGCGGCGGCAAAGCCCGCGTCCATGTCACCCTTGCGCACCTTGATGTGCTTGAGCAGGTTGCCCTTCGCGTGGATTTGCGGGACGCCCTCCTGCCGCGCCTGGACGGGATTGGTGATGACAGGCTGGAGGTCGAACTCCGCTTCGATCAGGGCGACGGCCTGCTCGGCGATGTCCTGGGTTTCCGCCGCGACGATGGCCAGCGCGTCGCCCACGTAGCGCACGCGTTCCCCGAGGCCGACCATCACAGGCCAGTCGTAGATGACCAGTCCATGATTCTTTTCGGCGGGAACATCGTCGGCGGTGAGAACCGCCACGACACCAGGTAATTCCCTGGCCTTTGAGACGTCGAGCTTCATCAGGAAGCCGTGCGGAATCATGGCCCGTTTGACCTTGGCATACAACATGCCATCGAATTTCAGGTCGTCCGTGTAGATGGCCTCGCCCGTGACCTTCTCGACCGCCTCGGGCCGCAGGTGCGAATGTCCGACCGTCTTATGCTCGTGAATCGAATCGGGGATGTGCGTCGGCTTCTGGACGGGTTCGCCCGTGCGCAAGGCCTGGGCTGCCGCCAGGATGGCGTTCTCGATGGAGGGATAGCCCGCACAGCGGCAGAGCGTATCCTTCAACGCAAAGCGGATATCCTCCTGCGTCGGGTTCGGGTTGCGCTTGAGCAGGGCATACGCGGTCATGATCTGGCCGGGGATGCAGAATCCGCATTGCACCGCGCCGTGCTCCACAAAGGCCTCCTGCAGCGGATGCAGTTTCATCTCGCCCCCCTCTTTCTCTCCCCCCAAATTCTCCGAATTTTGGGGGAGACGGAGGGGGGTAGCCAGGCCTTCGATGGTAACGACGGTCTTGCCGTGCGCGCGCTCGGCGGGATACACGCAGGACATCATCGGCTCGCCATCAACGAGGACGGTGCAGGCGCCGCACTCGGCCTCCTCGCAGCCGATCTTGGTACCCGTCAAACCCAGCCGCTCGCGCAGCAGGGTGGATAAGGTCTCGCCCGGGATGGCGGGGAGGGTGTGAAGTTGTCCGTTAATGGTAAAAGTGATCTGGTTGGGCATGGGACTCCTCGAAAAAGTTAATTCGCAGGGTGCAATGTGTTGGTTCGATAAACGCCAAAGGCGTTATAATGTGCGCAGCGGTTTGAGCAAAATTGGAGTGCAATCATGAGTGAAATGGCAATCGATGATGTCAAGATATTCTTCGATGAAACCGGCAGGGCGCGGGAAGTTTTAATGAGCTATGAGACCTTTCTGTATCTCGAAGTGTTTCTGAAGGAATTGAAAAGAAACCGCCAGACTTACTTCGTCACCAAAGAGTGGCAAAAACGAATTCGCGAAGCAGAGGCCGACATCGAAACAGGGCGCGTGTATCGCGTACAGGCACAGGACATCGGGAAGGCGCTGGATTGGCTCGATGAATGAAATTGTCCTGACACAACGCCTGAAAAGCGATTACCAGGCACTGCCCGACTCCGTTCAAAAGAAACTCAAAAAGCAAATCCGTTTTCTCGCCGAAAACACCAATCCCTGCAAATTCACCGCATTCAGGGAACAGCATATTGGGAGTTTTATATCGACAGAGCGTATCGCTGCATTTTTCGGCAAGAGGGGACAATCTATTACCTGTTGGCTGCCGGACCTCATAAAGTCATAGACGAATTTTCAAGAAAATAGAACCGCGCCATCAAACGGCTCTCATCCACGCCGTGCCCAGCACATCCTTCAGCAGGCCGCCGACGATGTGTCTGCGATAGTCGGCGCTGGCGCGGCGGGCGCTGGTGCGGAATTTGGCCTGCTCCAGCAGGAGGTCGAGCGCATGGGCGAAGGTCCCGTCGCTGAGGGGCTGGCCGCGCAGGAAGGCTTCCGCCTCGGTGGCGCGGAAGGGGGTCGGGCCGCCCGGGCCGATGGCGATGCGAACGTCCTTGAACAAACCGCCTTCGCGTTCGAGCCAGGCCGCGCAGTTCAGAATAGGCAGCGCCACTCCCTGCGGGCGCATGATGCGCTTGAAGCACGACGAGACCCTAAGGGTTTCGGAAACCCTTAGGGTCTGTTGGATTGGAATATAAAAACCAACGATGATCTCTTTGGTCTTGTCGATGGCCGATTTGCCCGGGCCAAGGAAGAGTGAAGTGAAGGGCATGCGGCGGGTTCCCGCAATGCCTGCCACTTCGGCTTGGGCATCCAGCGCGGTCAGGGCGATCGTTCCATCCGCGGCGGGCAGAGCGTGGGCCACATTGCCGCCCAGGGTGGCGGTGTTGCGCACCTGCGGACCCGCAATCAGATTCGCCGCCTCGGTCAACGCCTGGGCGTGGGCCGCCACCAACGGGTCGAGAGCCACGCGGTTGACCGGGACGGCGGCTCCCACGAAGAGTTCATCCCCGCGCAGTTCGAGCGCGGACATCTCGGGGACGAAGGTCAGGTCGACCAGGGTATGAACGGGGGGATGGTTGCCCTGACGCAGGTCCAGCATCAGGTCCGTGCCGCCTGCGATGGGCAGCGCCGGTCCGGGCGCAGATACAAGAGCCTGCACGGCCTCCGTGATGGAGACAGGGCGTTTATATTCCTGCCAAAGGTTCATGGGTGGTGTCCTTTCTGCTGGACGGCGGCACTTTTCGATGGGGCTGGCCCAACGCCGCTGGATTCACTCAGCGACCACCGAACCGATGGATAAAAATGTGGTGCGGGGGTATCCCGCTGATCGTGCGGAATAACGCTCCGCGCCGCGTTTTATTGCATAACCGCTGCGTTCTCTTCGGGGTGAACGCCGGCCATCAGCAGGCCCAGCCGCTCGGGGGTGGCCTGCTCGCGCGGAACAACGTCCATCACCTGGCCTTCGTACAGCACCGCGATGCGGTCCGAGAGCGCCAGGATCTCGTCCAGGTCCTCGGAAATGAGCATGACCGCCACGCCTTTGCGGCGCTGTTCGAGCAGTTGTTCGCGCACGTATTCGGTCGCGCCGATGTCGAGTCCGCGCGTGGGCTGGGCGGCGATGATGACGCGCGGGGTGCGGAAGATCTCACGCGCCAGGACCACCTTCTGGATGTTCCCGCCCGAGAGATTCTTGGCCAGGGTATCGCGTGAGGGCGTCTTGACGCGGAATTGGGCAATCAGCGCATCCGCATGGCGAGCGATTTCGCGCAGGTTGAGCAGGCCCGAACGCGAATAGGGCGGCTTTTGGTGTTCGCGCAGGATCATGTTCTCGGCAACCGAGAAATCCTTGATCATGCCGTCGCGCATACGCTCCTCGGGAATGTAGGACAACATGCGGTCGGTAATGTCGGCCGGGGACAGCCCGTTGATCTCCTGCCCCTCCAGAATCACCTGTCCCGCCGTGCTCTTACGCAAGCCGCTGATGACCTCGGCCAGTTCGCGTTGGCCGTTGCCCGAGACCCCCGCAATGCCCAGGATCTCGCCCGAGCACACATCCAGGCTGACGCCGCGCAGGCCCGGGGTGCCGCGGTCGCTGCCGCAGGAAACATCCATGAGCTGCAGGCGCGGCCCGCCGCACTCGACCACACCGCGGTCGGGGGCAAAGGTCACCTCGCGTCCGACCATCCAGTTCGCCAAATCCTGTTTGGTGATCTCGGAGGTGGGGCGGGTGCCGATCTTGCGCCCGTCGCGCAGCACGGTGACGCGGTTGCTGATCTCGACCACCTCGTGCAACTTATGGGAAATGAAAATGAGGCTGTGCCCATCCTTGACCATCTGGTGCATGATGACGAACAACTCGTCCACTTCCTGCGGGGTCAGCACAGCCGTCGGCTCGTCGAGGATGAGCAGGGCCGCGCCGCGATACAGGGCCTTGATGATCTCGACGCGCTGCTGCTGGCCGACCGAAAGCTGCCAGACATACGCGGAGGGATCGATCTTCAGGCCATAAATGGCGGCCAGTTCGAGGATGCGCTTCGAGACTCGGTCGAGGTCGGTCAGCAGGCCGCGGGAGGATGGCAGTCCAAGCGCAACGTTCTCGGCCACGGTCAGGGTCGGCACCAGCATAAAATGCTGGTGGATCATGCCGATGCCCAGGTTGATCGAATCGTTGGGAGAAGCGATGGTAACCGGCTGGCCGTTGAGCAGGACCTGCCCTTCGTCGGGGTGGTACAAGCCATACAGGATCTTCATCAACGTGCTCTTGCCGGCGCCGTTCTCTCCCAGCAGGGCATGCACCTCGCCCGCCTGCACATCGAAATCCACGTGATCGCTGGCCAGCACGCCCGGGAAGCGTTTGGTAATGCCGCGCATTTCAAGACTGTCGATGCGCATGCGCCCGGAGGGAAGTGTCTTCGCTTCTGTCATGGTGACATCCTCGTCGAAACTTGCTGGGACCCTTGCGGGGTCCCAGCAAGCGGGTTGAACAGGGTATACGTTACGGCAGGCTGATCTTGATGGAGCCGTCTTTGATGCCGGCGATGGCGGCTTCAGCCGCAGCCTTGGCATCCGCAGAGAGCGCGTAATCGGGGTTGAACTCGATCACCTCGCCACCGTTGGCCAGATTGGCGGTGAAGGTCTTGCCACCCAACGTGCCGGCCTTGATGAGGCTGAGCATCTCGCGCAGGGCCACTTCCCAGTGATAGACCTGGCTGGCGACCACGATGGTGGGGGCCAGGGAAGTCTGGTTGGACTGGGTGCCGAACCACAGCGCGTTGGATTCTTCAGCCTTGCCGATCGCGCCGACCACCATCTGGGCGGTGCCGGTCAGCGCGTCTGCGCCGGCCGCAATGTGGGTGGTGGCCGCCTCGGAGGCGAGAGCCACGTCCGAGAAGGAGCCGATGTAGTTCACGTTGACCGTGGCATCGGGATTGGTGGCCATGACACCGGCCTTGAAGCCGTCGACGTACAACTTGGCGTCACCGGTCTCGATCGGGCCGACCACGCCGATGATCTTGCTGGTGGACAGGGTGGCCGCCAGCACGCCATTGACGTAGCCGCCTTCCTGGGAGGCTGCTTCATAGGCGAAGATGTTGGGCTGGCCGAAGGTCTCGGCGGTGGTGCCCCAGGCGAAGCTGGTCTCGGGGAAGTCGGGGGCGATTTCCTGCAGGGAGGAACCGTACTGCGAACCGTGGGCGATCACCAGGTCAAAGCCCTGGGTGGCGTAGTCGCGGATGGCCGCGGCGGCGTCATCCACCACGAACATATTCTCGGAATAGACGATCTCGAAATTGTCGGGGCCGCCCATCTCGGCCTGGATGCGCATGAGCGCATCGTACATGCTCTGGCTGAAGGCCAGGTCATTGATGGCGCTGGGCATGACCACGGCCACGCGGAATTTTTCCGCGGGGGCCTGGGTGGCGGCGGTGCCGCCACAGGCGCTCAAGAACATCGAAAGAACCATCACCAGGCTGACGAGCCATACGATCTTTTTCATCTTCTTCTCCTTATCTTGAATCGGAACAATACGACAAACACTGTGGGCAGGGGAAAGGGTCGGGTATACCTTGCGTGGGAACCTCCTTGTCGATTTTTTTCAGTCTCCGCGCTCGAACGGCTTCGTCAATGCCGAAGGCGCGCGAACCCGCGAAACTGTTGCAACCAGGACCAGAATGGTCAGGACGTAGGGCATCATCACCGCGATGTCGGAGGGGATCGGGATGCCCAACACCTGGATCCACAATTGCAGCGAGTTGACCATGCTGAACAACAGCGCCCCGCCCAACACCCCCACCGGGCGCCACGCGCCGAAGTACACCAGCGCCACGGCGATGAAGCCCAAACCGCTGGTCATGCCCTGCTGGAAGACGTTCAACAGGGCGATGGACAGGGACGCGCCGGCAATGCCCGAGAGCGTCCCGCCCAGGATGATCGTGAAATAGCGGATGCGCGCCACGCTCACGCCCAGCGAGTCGGCGGCATCGGGATTTTCACCCACGGCACGGATCTTCAAGCCCAGGGTGGTCTTGTTCAACACGAACCAGGCCAGCGGCACCAGCAGGTACGCGCCGTACACCAGGATGTTCTGGCTGAAGAAGATTTCGCCGATCATGGGAATGTCGCTCAAGCCCGGGAAGTAGAGCTTGGGAAAACCCTTGACCGTCTCGACCGTGCCCAAAAAGCGCTGGAAGAGCAGTTCGCTCATCCCCAGGCCGAACAGGTAGAAGCCGATACCGCTGATGCCCTGCTGGGCATGCAGGTTGACGGTCACATAGGCCATGGCCAGTCCCATCAACGCGCCGACCAGTATGGCGGCCAGCAGCCCCAGCCACAAGTTGCCGGTCGTCAGGGCCACATAGAAGGCCACGAAGGAACCCAGCAGCATCTGGCCTTCGACGCCCAGGTTCAAGACGCCGCTCTTCTGGCTGAAGGTCTCGCCGATGGCGGCGTACAGGTAGGGGGTCGCCAGGCGAATGCCCGAGGCCAGGATGCCAATCAAAACGGTGACAGAGAAAAGGTCCGAGATCATGTGCCTGCCTCCGCCTGGGTGGGTTGTTGGGGTTGGGTGGGTGGCGGTTCTTCGTGGACAGCGACAGCCATGCGCTTCCTCTGCCTGCGATGCCGCCAAATCTCACTACTGACGACAAACACCACCACCAGGCCGTTCAGGGCGGTGATGAGCGCGGAGGGCACCTGCATGGCGCGTTGCATACTGTTCGCGCCGACCAAAAGCGCGCCGAACAGGATCGAAGCCGGAATGGACCAAATCGGGTGCAGCTGCCCGAACAGCGCGGCAACGATGCCGTTGAAGCCGGCGCTGCCCGTAAAGCCCGTGGCCGACCCGTCGGTAATCATGCGGTAGTTGACCCCAAAGACCTGAACAGCGCCTGCCAGCCCGGCAAAGGCTCCGCTTAACAGCAGGGCCAGAACCACGTAGCGCGGCACTTTGATGCCCGCATAGCGCGAGGCGTGGGGATTCTGTCCCACCGCGCGGATGCGGTATCCAAGCGTGGTGCGCCACAATAAAATGTAGACCAGGAAGGCCAGCACCACCGCCAGCAGGGCGCCCATGTGCAGGCGGGTGGGCACCAACCGCGTCAGGTGGAAGGCATCCAGCAGGCGGGCGGTTTGCGGAATCTTCGAGGCCATTTCCGCCTGGGCGGGGTCGATCATCGGTCCGCGCAGCAGGAAATTCATCAACTGCACCGCGATGGCGTTCATCATCACCGTGCTCAGGATTTCGTTGACGTTGAAATAGGCCTTGAGCAGGCCGGGGATGCCGCCCCACACCGCCCCACCCACAAACCCGGCCAGCATGGCCAGGGTGATGACCAGCCAGCCCGGCCAATCTGTGAAGGTCAGGCCAACCCAGGTGGCCAGGATGGCACCGATGACCATTTGCCCCTCGCCGCCGATGTTGATCACATCGCCGCGGAAGGAAATACAAATGCCCAACGCCACCAACAGCAGGGGTGTGGCCTTGACCAGGGTCTCCGCAAAGGCATTGCTGCTGCCGAAGGCACCCTGCCACAGGGAGCCGTAGGCCTGGACGGGGTTCACGCCCAGAAACAGGAGCATGACCGCCCCCACGGCCAGGGCGGCCAGCGTGGCAATGACCGGCAGGAAAGCGTCGAACAGGGTGCTCAGTCGTGATCGCATCGAGACTTCATCCTCCTCCGCGCCAAAAAAGGGTTGCGAAGACAAAAAACAGGCGGGTCAATTCCACGCCTGCACCAAACTCAATCTCAAGATCGAATCGTCGAAATAATTCATGCCCAGGGCCAGGGGCAGGTTGTTTCTTCCATAGAAAGAGACCTGCAATTGCAAAATGGCCCGCCCGGCTTTCCCTCCCAAAAATTCCTTCGCCTGGTCGTCCATCACCGTGGAACGGATGTCGGTGATGGCAAACGTAATTTTCTGGTGACAGTACTTGTGGAAGATTTCGCGGATGTGCAGTTCACCGTCGATGCTTTCCATTGGGGTGCGCAGCAGGTTGAACGGAATGACGTTGTTCGCAAGAATCACCGGCTGCCCGTCCGCGAGGAACAAACGGTGCATGGAAAGTAATTCATCCCCGGGTTCCAGGGCCAGCACCAGGGCCTCCCGCTCCGTTGCCGCGCGCCGCTCGATGGACAGTGAGCGGATGGATGCATTGTATCCATTGCCCTCGATCAATTGCACCAGGTCCCACAAATTTCCAGCATGCACGCTGACTTCCCGCACACGCGCGTTCACATAGGTTCCGTCCCCCTGTTTGCGAAGGATAAGGCCTGTGGCCGCCAATTTCGCAAGCGCCGTTCGCACGGTGGCGCGGCTGACCCCCATCTCCTCGGATAATTCACTTTCCGATGGCATGCGGCTGCCAGCGGGGTACGAGCCATCCCGGATTCTATCCAGGAGGATCTCATCAACCTGATTGGCAACCGTCTTTGACTGAATAATCGTCATGGCAGGAATGGTTGGATGATAGTCGTCTGACCTTTACTTTGTACAACGGTTCACGATCTGGAATCTAGTGACAAATTACACATTTTTATACTGACAAAGTTGGGGAGAAACGCCCCCCGGCAGGCGGCGCCCCAACAAAAACGAGTCCCGCTTTCGAAGGCGGGACTCGTCAAGGCACTAATCTGATTCGAACGGCACGCCCAGCGCGGCAGGCGGGGAGGCCCGCATGGCGCGCAGCAGTCCCGAGACGACCCGCCGCGTGCGTTCGGGCATGGCCGCCAGCGCGCGGCTGACCCACTCCGCATCGCCAATGTTGACCAGCAGCAGGGTCAGGATCATGAGCGGGAACGGGGCCACTTGCAGCACCTGCGAAGGCACGCCCGGCATACTCGGCTGGAGCACCAGGCCCAGCCATTGCAGCAGGGCGAAGAGGTACGCGCCGAACGCCGCCCGCGCGGGATTCCAGCCGCCAAAGATGGTAATCGAAAGCGCGATCCAGCCGATGCCGTCCAGGCCCGAGATGGTGCCCTTCCAGCCCGCCTTGACCGAAAGCGAATACAGCGGCCCCGCCAGGCCCACCAGCGCCCCACCCAGCACAGTGTACACGTAGCGCAGCCGGTTGACGTTCGCCCCGCGCACAAAGGCCGCCGCCGGGCGTTCGCCGATGCCTTGCAGCATCAGGCCCGGGCGGGTGCGGAAGATCCACAGCCAGGCCAGGAAGACCAGCAGGTAGCTCAGGTAGGTCATCAGGTCGTGCTGGAAGAAGAGCGGGCCGATGACGGGGACGTCGGCCAGCAGGGGAATGTCCCAGGCCGGCAGGCGCGGGCCTTCGAGTCCCATGAAGGGATTGCCCAGGAAGTAGGCCAGGTCGCGCGTGACCAGGGCCAGCACAAAGCCAACCGCCACCTGGGATTGCTTCAACGTGATGGACGAGAACGCCACGATCAACGCCACCGCCGCCCCGATGCCGGCTCCCGCCAAAAAGCCGAGCAGGATGCTGTCGGTGGTCACCGCCACCGCAAAACCACCCATCGCAGACAGGAGAATGGTGCCGTTCATGGACAGGTTGGTCACGCCCGCGCGCTCGGAGATGGTCTCGCCGATGACGGCAAACAACAGCGGCGCCGCCGCCACCAGCACGCCCGCCAGACCGATAATGATCATATTATTTTCCATGCTCACCTCACGAACGGCGCATCAGACGCTGGCGCACGCCTTCGACCATCAGGACGAAGAGCACCAACATGCCTTGCAAGACACCCGACAGGGACGAGTCGAGTTTGAGGACGATGGGCAGTTGGATGCTGCCGATGTTCAGCGCCGCAAAGAACAGCGCCACGGGCGCAGCCCAGGCGGCCTGGTAGTTGATCAGCATCGCCACCAGCAGGCCCAGGTAGCCGTAGCCGCTGGAAATGGAAGGGATCAGGCGATGATAAACCGCCGTCACCTGCACAGCCCCCGCCGCCCCCGCCAGCGCGCCGCACAAGAGAAAGGAGATCATCATGTACTGCCAGGTGGGAATGCCCAGCATATACGCCGCGCGGAAGTTCTTTCCCACTGCCTTGAGTCGCAGGCCAAAGTAGGTGCCCTGCAAAATGAAGTACACGATGACGATGGCCACCACGGCCAGCACCAAAGCCCAGGGGCTGAGACGCGAATCGGGGAACATGGGCAGCCACAGGGTCTCGGGGAAGGGTTCGGTGCCGCTCATCGAGCCGACGCCCGGGCGCTTCCACGGGCCGAAGATCAGCCACAGGGTCAATGCAGTGGCGACAAAGTTCAAGCCCAGGCCGCCAAAGATCTCGTTCACGCCGCCAAAGGTCTTGAGCGCGCCGGCCAGCGAGGCCCACAACGCGCCTGCCGCCATCCCCGCCAGGATGGACAGCACAATGACCAGCGCAGGCGGCAGGCCGCTTTCCTGCAACACGCGCAAGGCCCAGGTGGTCCCGATTGCGCCCAAAGTGATCTGCCCCTCCATGCCGATGTTCCACAAGCCGGCCGAGAAAGTAACAAGCAGACCCGCACTGGCCAGCAGCAGCGGCACCCAGGTCACCAGCACGTTCGAGATATTGTCGAGCGAACTGATCGACCCGAGGATGATGTTCTTGTAGGCCTCCAGCGGGGGCGCGCCTGTTGCCAGGAGAATCAGCGTGGTAAAGAGCAGCGCCAGCGCCAGCGCCGCGAGTTGAAATCCGAAATTAATCCAACGGCTATTCTTTTTCATTGCAGCCTCATGCAGTTTTCTCGGGCCAGCCCCTGCCGCCAATCAGTTGACCGAGCTGTTCCACGCTCGTCTGCGCGGCGTCCAACGGCTCCGACACCTTGCCGCTAAAGAAAACCAGCACGCGGTCACTGTATTGCAGGATCTCCTCCAGGTCAGAGGAGATAAAGAGGATGGCGGCGCCCTGTTTGCAGCGCTCCTTGAGCTTGCCCCAAATGTAAATGACCGATTCGATATCCAACCCGCGGGTGGGATGTTCGATCAACACCAGGGAAAGCGGATCGTTCAACAGCGACAGCAACGCCCGCTGCTGGTTGCCGCCCGAAAGCGACTCGACCGTGCTGAGCGGCGTGCCCTTGATGTTGAAGGACTGAATGCGCTCCTCGGCCAGCTTGCGCCCATACTCGCGGTCGATGAACAGGCCTTTCGGTTTCTCGGCCAGGATGAAGTGTTCGGTCAGGGTCAGGCCGGGCACCAGGCCCTCCTCCAGGCGGGAGGCTGGCAAAAATTCCACGCCGTTATGCTTATACGCATGATAGGGTTTACCCGTCAAATCCTGGCCCTTGAGCAGCACCTGGCCCCCCACCGGGCGCATCAGCCCCGCGCAGGCCCGCAGGAACGGGCCTTGCCCGCTGCCTTCCATGCCCGCCAGGCCGATGACCTCGCCCGCATGAACCTCCAGCGAGACATCCCTGATCTTCAGGCGCACATCCTCCAGCGAAACGTGGCGCAGCGAAAGAGCCGCTTCGCCCGGCCTGGCAGTTTGCCGCGCGCCAAGCGAAATCTCCTTGCCGAACATCATTTCGACCAGCTTCTTCGCGTCGAAGGGTTTTTGCATCTCGCCGACCAATTTTCCCTGGCGCAGCACGGCGGCCTGGTGGCAGAGCACGTCCACGTCTTCGAGCTTATGCGAGACGAAGATCATGGTCTTGCCCTCGCCGGCCAATTTTCGCAGCGTGGCAAAGAGCTTGGCTTTCTGGCTGGAACTGATGCCGGTGGTCGGTTCATCCAGAATGAGCACCCGCGCACCCAACCAAAGCAGGCGCAGGATTTCGAGCTGCTGGCGTTCACCCACAGTCAGGGAATCCACGTACGCCTCGGGGTCGATGGAAAAGCCGTATTGCTCGGCCAGTTGCTTGAAATCCCGAATAACCGCGGCCCGATTGGGGAACAGGCCGCCCTCGGCGCCCAGGATGAAGTTATCGACAATGCGCATCGGGGGAAAATCCAGAGGGTCCTGGTGCAACATGCCGATGCCGTGCTTGATGGCGTCGGCCGGCGAATGAATGATGACCGGTTTGCCGTCCAACAGGATTTGCCCGCCATCGGCTTGAATGAATCCAGAGAGGACTTTCATCAGGGTGCTTTTGCCCGCCCCGTTCTCTCCCAGAATGCCCTGGATGGTGCCGGCCGGGATATTCAGGGTGATATCATCGTTGGCATGCACTTTCCCAAAATGCTTATGGATGCTGTGGAGTTCGACCTTCATGGGCTATCCTTTTTGCAGCAATGATCTTCCACCGCGAAGGCGGAATTTGGATATACCGCACTCGGGTGAAAATTGCGCTGTATCGAGGGTGGAGGGCGCAATTTTCACCCGTGGGTATTTTACAAAACGGGGGAAGGCTGTTCGCCTTCCCCCGTCTGTATAAATGGGTTACGGTTGGACGCTCTGGCCTTCCATGCCTTCGAGCAATTGCGGCAGGTACCAGATCTCCTGGTCGGTGGCGGCAACGCCATCGGCGAGGTAAACGGTGCCATCCTGCAGGTTGAGCGGGCCAGTCCACAGGTTCAGGCCACCCGCGAGGGCTGCGATGAACTTGTCGAGGCTGGCGGAGGCTTCAGCGGTGAGCGCATCGCCCTTGACGAAGCCAACGGAGCTGGTGTCGACGTTATTGATGTCGGCCCAGTCGGGACCGTTCCACTGGAAGTTGGAGGCGTAGGTGCCGTCTGCGGCAGAGCTGATGGTCTTGAGGTAGGCGGGGCCCCAGTTGAAGTACGGGACGCCCAGGCAGACTTCCTTGCCCTCTTCGCAGGAGCCAATGAAATCGTACGGCACGGCAAAGACTTCCTTGCCTTCGGCTGCGAACTTCTTGGCTTCGGTCAGGCCCTCGGTGGTGTCGATACCCGAGATGATGACATCGTAGCCGCTGTTGATGAACTCATCGGCGACCTGGGTGGGATCGGAGGTCACACCGGGGATGTTGAACCAGAAGCCGATCCAGGTGACTTTGAACTTGAGGTCGGCGGCATCCTTGCCGAGATATTCGGTCCAGCAGTACTTGGCGCCGAGGTAGGCCGAGGAGGCCAGGCGGCGGGTTTCATCATTGATCAACGGTCCAAGATAGCCGATCTGGCCGGTCTTGGTGGTGAGGGCGGCAGCGCAGCCAGCCATCATCTTGCCGTATTCCATGCGGCCCATGATGTTGACCATGTTGGGGATGTTCTCTTTGATCTTGCCATCCGCCCAAACCTGGTCGCCGGAGGCCATGATCACCTGGACTTCCGGGTGAGCCTTGGCAAATTCGGTCGAGCTGTCCTTCATGTCGTCCGAGTTGAAGATGACCAGTTTCGCGCCCTGGGATACCAGTTCCTCGGCCAGTTGGGCGGGAGTGGTGCCGGGGCGGTCGGCGGGATTGACCTTGTCGATATAGATCATCTTGAAGCCGGCCATTTTCTCAACGTACAAGCCGCCTTCGTAGTGGGCCTGGCTATAGCCGTGGTCATTGTAAGGGCCGACCAGCAGCATACCGAAAACGAACTGCTCTTCGGCAGGCGGCTGGGCAACGGGCGGCTCTTCGGTGGGCGCGGCAGTGGGGGTGCCGCAGGCAGACAGGACTACTACAAAAACCATGAGCAGTCCAAGGACTTTCAAAAGGGTGTGGCGATTCATAGGTTACTCCTCCAGAAAATGAGTGGATTCGATATCGAACGGACAGGAAATGGGCAGGGACATTACTTTCAGGGGCATACCTCCTTTCGACGCATTTGTCTACACAAATTCGCATTGTAACATGAACCACGCAGTGTTTTTATACCGCACTCGGGTGAAAATTGCGTTTTCAGGGAGTGGAAAGCGCAATTTTCACCCGTAGGTATTATATTGTAGATGCGGACCTTCCTCCAGGCAAGTTGCGATTTCATGGCAGGCAACTGAATTTCGTCTGGATTTCCTGCAACGCGGCGGCCTTCTCCGCGCTTTCGGGGGTTTCCGCTTCGATGCGCGCCCACAGGCGGCACAACATCGGGTCGACGTAGACGGGTGAGACGCGGTGGGATTGGACCGAATAGTTCACGGCGTTCGTCCAGTCGCCAACGTGGGCATAGCCTTCGATATACACGAACCTCTCGGTCGGGTCGTTGGGATAATCGTCCAGGGCAAAGGCGGTCTGGGCGATCCCAACCACCTGCTCCCAATCGCCCAACTGGCGGGCCAGGTCGGCCTTCTGGAAGTAGTAACACCAGCCATGAGACGGTTCGGGGCCGTAGGCCGCCGGCAGGGTCGCCGCTCCGGCCGGCCGAATCCACTGGGAGGAAGACAGCGCCGCGCCCTCGCGCATCAGGTATTGATCGGGGATAAAGTGATTGTCACCGTCGATGACAGGATCGAGCACGCGCAAACAGGCCGGCGGCAGGAAGTAGAACGACAGCACCTGCGAGGTGCCGCCCTCGAAGCGCCCCGCCAGATAATCGTATTCCACCTCCAGCCCGGGTTCGAGCGCCGAGAGCGCCCCATCCAGGCGGTTGGTGGGATAAAACAGCAGGTAGGGAATCCGTCCCGTGGCCCGCAGTCCGGGCGCATAGACCCAGTTCAAGGCGGCGCTGAGCGAATTATCGGCGTAAAAATCCAAAGCGCCTTCGTTGACCAGCACCATCGTGTTCGGCTCCAGGCCGGGCGCGCGCCAGGTCATCTGCCAGAACAGGTTCTTCTGCACCTGCCAATCGCGGCTGAAATCCAGGCCCCACAACAGTTGCCGTCCCGCCGCCAGGGCCACCAGCGCGGCCAGCAGCGCATACCGCACGCGCGGCCAGCGGATCAACTCAGCCAGCCCCGCCAGCAGGAAGCTCACACCCAGCATCGCCGGCAGGGTGGCGCGGTTGGCCGGGAAGGCCAGGGCGATGGGCAAGTCGGTCACCCAGAAGGGAGCGCCGGCAAACGGAAGCATGACCAGGCCCAGGCCCACGAACCAGCCCCCCTCCCAGCGTTTGCCTGGAGCTTGAGCCTGCCCCCGCCAAATCAGGATCCCCGCCCCCAAGAGGACAAGCAGCGAGATGAACGCATACAAGGCCAGCGTGCGCGGTCCATGCACTGCCGGGTTCGGCCATTGAAAGGCCTGTCCCCAGGCTGCACCAGAGACGGTCCACAAACTGGACAGGGCCGTCTGGGCCAGGGAAAGTAACGTGCCCAGCGGGTCAGCTTGCAGGCGCGGGAGCAATCCCATCCCATAGACCTGATTGTTAAAGATGAAGAAACGGGACAAGACCGCAGCGGCGAAAACGGCCAGGTAGGGCGCCCACAGGCCAAGGGTCCGACGGGCGCGCTGGGCGGCGGAGGGAACTTCATCGCGCAGGGCCACCCCAATCAGCAGCGGGCGGGTCAACTCCAGAACGAAGAAATACTCCATCATCCACAGGTTGAGCGCCGAGGCCGCCAGCCCCGCCGCCAGCCAGCCCGCAGACCGGCGCTGGAGGGTCCGAAGGCTGCAATACAATGAAAACAGAAAAAGGCACAAAACAATGAAAAAATGACTGTAAAGATAGGCCGCCCATTGGGCGTTGAAGCCCGGGTAGACCAGGAAGAGCAGGCCGGCCGACAGGGCAAAACCGCCCCGCTGCGGCCACAGGGCGCGGGCAATCTGCCAGACCAGCACCGCCGACAGCCAGCGCCAGAAGAGCGCAAAGACCTGCCAGTAGAGCGGCTCCTGCGGAAAGATGCGCGTGGTCACCTGGTACAGCAGTCCCCAAACCGGCCGGTTGGAGGAAAAATACTGCGCCATCGCCTCGGGGCCTAACTGGTAGCGGATCCACGACATGGGCAGGTCGTCCCAGTAAAAGCCCGTCTGGGTCAGCACCAGGCCATAGGCAAGCACCGCCACCACCGCCAACAGAATTGGCGGCGCATAGCGATGGTCGAGGAAATGGGCCAGGCGTTTTTGCATGATGATCCGTGAAGGGGGACCGACGCATCGGTCCCCCTTCGAATGTGTCTATTACGGCACGATCAAGGTGCCGGTCTCGCCCCTGAGGGCGCGCCCGATGTTCTCGGGATTGGTGATAAGCGCCTGCTTGCCGCCATTCTCCATGAACCAGATGATGGCCTGGATCTTGGGGGCCATGGAACCCTTGGCAAAGTGCGTGCCTTCGGCCAGGTATTGCCTGGCTTCGGCCAGGGTCATCTTGTCGAGCCATTTCTGCTCGGGCTTGCCGAAGTTGATGGCCACCTTCTCGACCGCCGTGGCGATCAGGAAGAGGTCCGCGCCGATTTCCTGCGCAAGCAGGGAGGAGGCGAAATCCTTGTCGATCACGGCCGCGGTGCCTTCAAGCTCACCATTGCCCTTGTCGAGGACGGGAATGCCGCCGCCGCCCACGGTGATGACCGTGACGCCCGCGTTCAGCAGGAGCTTGACCGATTCCAACTCGATGATCTGCTTCGGCAAAGGCGAGGCGACCACGCGCCGCCAGCCGCGGCCCGCATCTTCGACCACCGACCAGCCCATATCCTTTTCACGGCGTTTGGCATCGGCCTCGTCCATGAAGGAGCCAATCGGTTTGGTGGGTTTCTGGAAGGCGGAGTCGTTCTTGTCCACCAGCATCTGGGTGATGACTGTCGCTGCGCCCTTCTGGATGCCGCGACGGTGGTATTCGTTCTGCAGCGCCTGCTGGAACTCATAGCCGATGGCGCCCTGAGAATCCGCGCCGCAGACATCCAGCGGGACTTCGTGCATACCCTCGACCTTGGCTGCGATCTCGGAGCGGCGCAGGATGAATCCCACCTGCGGCCCGTTGCCGTGACCGATGGCCAGGTCCCAGCCCGCTTCGATCATATCCGCGATGTGATGGGCGGTCTCGCGCAGGGCCTCTTCCTGATCCTCGACCGAGACATTCTTATCATCCTTGATGATCGAGTTTCCGCCAACGGCGACTACTGCTAATTTTTTGGTCATAAGGTCTCCTAGCTCATCGTCAGGGCCATGACGGCCTTCTGGGCGTGCAGACGGTTTTCGGCCTCGTCGAACACGACCGAGTGCGGGCCATCCAGCACGGCGCTGGTGACTTCGACATCGCGGTCGGCGGGCAATGGATGCATGTAGATGGCGTCTTCCTTGGCCACGGCAAATTTGGAATCGTCCATGATCCAGTTCTTGAAGGAATCCTGGAGTTTCTTGCCTTCGGTCTTGTCGTTGGTGGTCAGCAGCGGGCCCCAGGACTTGGCGTAGATGACATCGGCGTCCTTGCAGGCCTCGGTCATGCCGTCCTTGTCCTCGACGATCTCGAAGGACGAGCCGGCGATCCGCGCCTGTTCCCTGGCCTGTTCGACGATCTCGGGCATGAGCTGGAAGCCGGGCGGATAAGCCAGGGTCACGTCCATGCCGAAGCGCGGCATTTGCAGGATGAGCGATTGCGGGACGGAGATCGGTTTGAGGTAGGAGGCGGCATAGGCCCACGAAACAACGATCTTCTTGCGGCGCAGGTCGCGGCCCTTCTTCTCCATAATGGTCATCAGGTCGGCCAGGCACTGGAAGGGGTGGTAGATGTCGCACTGCATGTTCAGCACAGGCGCGCGGCTGTTGTCGGCTACGCCATGCAGGTACTTGTTGCCGTCGCCAAAGTCGCAGTGGCGGATGGCGATACCGTCGAAGTAGCGGCCAAAGATTTCGCCGATCTCGACCGGCGTGTCGCCGTGGGAGATCTGGGTGGTGTTGCTATCGATGAAGGCGCCGTGGCCGCCGAGTTGGGCAATACCCGCCTCGAACGATCCGCGCGTGCGGGTCGACGAGAAGAAGAACAACATCGCCAGCACCTTGTCGCGCAGGTAGGGGTGCGGTTCCCCCAGGGCGCGCTTGCGCTTGAGGTCCCAGGCTACGTCCAGGACAGTTTCGACTTCTTCCTTGGTGAAGTCGAGGTCGCCGATGAAATCGCGACCGCGGAAATTGGTTTGCATGGAAAATCTCCTTTAAGTGAGTGATTGGTTATTTTGAACTCGCAGAAGCTCGGCTTCCACGAAATTGCCATGATGCCATTTCAAACGCACCCCCTCGCAGAAACTGATGAGGGGGTCGCCCCAGGCGGAATAATCCAGGTCGGGCAGGCAGCCGACCACGCCCAGTTCCAGCACCCCGCCGTGATTGACGGCCAGGACCGCGCCGCCTTCGGGAAGCGCATCCATCAACCTGGCGTAATACTTCGCCAGTTTGCGGGCGTACTTGCGGGCCGCCCCGGGTTTCTTCACAGCCGCGGCATATCCCGTAAAGGTCTGCGGCCAGGGGACTTCGGCTTCCACGTCCTCGCCGTAGGTGTTCATTAATTTCTTCTGTTCGTCCACGGCAAAACCCATCGCGATGGCGGTCTCGTAGGCGCGCGGCAGTTTGCTGGTGACCACGCGCTGAAAGGGACCCATCTCCGCGCCGACTTTACGCGCCAATTCCACGCCCGCCTGGGAGAGGTGGACGCCCGGCTTGACTCGCATGGTGTGACGGCGGATTTCGAGGGTTTTCATGTCGGTTGGTCGGATAGTCGTTTAGTCTGATAGTCTGATAGTAGGGCAACCTGATGGTCAGGGGGAGGAGCCATCATCTTGGGGTTCGATGAAATCGGACAGGTCTGCGGGTGGATCGATGGTGTAGTCGTTTGGATCCTCGGAAATCTTATTTTCTGACTTGGGTCCGCTTTGCCGCAGGTAGGCGATCAAACCATTGATGAGACGTTTGGCCTCGTCGGCCTGGTCCTGCGCCTGCCTTCTTTCGGCCTCCGTAATGTATTTTCGATCGAGCGCCAGGTACAGTTCTGATTGCACCTCGCTTGCAGAGCGGCGCGCCATCTTCAAAAACCGAATGAATTCAGGGTCCGTGCCCGCGTCGGAACCTTCGGCAATATTGTGCATGACCGAGCCGGAGGCATCCAGGATCTGGTCGCGTAACTTGAAGTCCTTCGAGAAATTCGGACGGAGGGTCAGATCGTGGATCGTATTCGCCAGCACCCGCGCTTTTTGCCAGCCGATCAAATCCTCGAACCGCCGAATCTTCGCCATCCTGCAAACTCCTCTTTTCGTCTGATAGACGTCAGTCTGATAGTCTCATGGTCAACTATGAGACTATCAGACTCCAGACTATGCAACTCTTATTCCATCGCTCCGAGCACCAGCGCCAGCAGGGTCATGCGCATGACCACGCCGTTGAAGGCTTCCTGCCAGTAGCGCGACCACTTGGTGATGTCCACGTCGGTCGGGATTTCATCCATGCGCGGCAGCGAGTGCAGCAGGATGGCATCCGATTTAGCCTTGGTTCCCAGCAATTCGCGGGTGATCTTGTAGTTGGCGGGCGTCAGGTTCAACTCGCCCGTGCGCTCATCGCGGGATTTGGTGTAATCGGGCTGGACGACCGGCTCGACCAGGATCACGTCGGCTTCGGCGATGGCCTTTTCCACATGATCGACTTCCTTGAAATCGACACTGAGCTGCTTGAGTTCGGCCTTGAAATCTTCCGTGAGGCCCATGTCGGGCGGGGAGACGAAGGTGATCGGGCAGTCGAACTGGCTCAGGGCGTAGCCCAGCGAGTGCATGGTGCGCATGCGCATATCGCCCACCGCCAGCCACTTCAGGCCGTCGATGCGGCCCTTCTCGCGCAGCACCGTGTACAGGTCGGTCAGGATCTGGGTCGGATGTTCGCCCCAGCCGTCGCCGCCGTTGATGATCGGAATGCTGGCCCACTTGGCGGCTTCGTGCGGCGCGCCCTGCTGGAAGTGGCGCATCACAATCACGTCACCGTAGAACTCCAGCATCTTGACCGTGTCCTTGATCGACTCCTGGTAGAAGTCGCCGGCGCGGGTCATCTTGGCGTCCGAGAAGCCGGTCACGTGGCCGCCCAGGCGGTGCATGGCGGACTCATGCGCCAGGCGCGTGCGCGTGGACGGCTGGTAGAAGGCCGTCACCAGGGTCTTCTCCTTGAGCATGTCCACGTTCTTGCGGGCGCGGGCGATGGGTTCCATCTTCTGGGCCACATCGAACACGTGGAAGAACTCGTTGCGCTCGAATTCCTTGAGCGACAGAATATCACGACCTGCAAAACTACGCATTTTGAAGCTCCTTGTATGGAAATTTATATGCGCGGGCGCCCACGCGGACGGTTCACTAATCCCTTGAGTGCCTGCACATTCGTTTACGAATCCGCCTGCCCGCGCAAGATCGAAGGCAGCAGCGCATAGAACTCGGTCGCATCGACGACTTCATCGAGCGGCACGTTTTCGTCGCGCATGTGCGCGGTTTTTTCGTCGCCAGGCCCAAAGCCAATGGAGGGGATGCCCGCCTTGCCGGCCCAATAGGTGCCGTTGGTCGAGAAGTCCCAGGTGTCCAGTTTTCGCTTCTGGCCCCACAACGCCTCGACGGTGTGCTGCCCGGCCTGGACCAGGGGATGCTCATCCTCCAGCACCCAGGCGGGATAATACTTGGAAACGGGGAAGACGAAACCCGTGTAGGACGGCTCGTCGTAGAACAGTTCCTCGACGTGAATCTCCTCCTGTAAGTAATCGGGGATCAGCCCCCTGACCTGCTCGATGACTTCCTCGCGCGGCTCGTTCGAGGTGATGCGGCGGTCGATGTAGATCGTGAACTGGTCGGGGACCGCATTCAGGGAGGCGGTGCGCGCCGAGACGTCGGTCACTGCAATGGAGGGGAAGCCCTGAAGCGGATGGTGGCCCATCCCAAATCTCATGCGGCGGTCCAACTCGCGGATTTGGGTGATGACCGCCATCATTTTGTAGACGGCGTTGTCGCCAAGATAATGCGAGGCGGCATGGGCCGAACGCCCGTGCGCCGTGATCTTCAATTCGATGCGGCCCTTGTGCCCGCGATAGACCTGCATCTTGGTCGGCTCGCCAATGACGACAAAATCGGGCTTGACCTTGGGGTCGGCGTCGACGAAGGCGTTGGGGGCGATGCCGTCGCACCACTCTTCCATGTTGCCGAAATAATAGGCGGTGTAGCCGTCCAGCAGGCCCAGGTCGCGGGCAATGGCCAGGCCGTAGATCATGCCGGGCGTGCTGCCTTTTTCGTCGCAGGCGCCGCGCGCGTACAGCAGGCCGTTCTCCACCTTGCCCACGAACGGATCCCAATCCCATTCGCTGGGATCACCCACACCCACCGTATCGATGTGCGAATCGAATACGATCACCTTGGGACCGTTGCCGATGCGCCCGACGGTATTGCCCATCAGGTCGAAGCGCGCCTCGTCGAATCCGAGTTTGCGCATCTCGGCCTGGATGCGTTCGCCCACGTCCTTCAACTGCCCGTCCATGCTGGGAATGGCGACGATGTCGAGCATGAACTGGATAATGTTGTCGCGATTTTCCTGCACTCGCTTTTTGATCTCTTGCACTACTTCCATATAAACACCTCTTTGATTGAATATCACGAAATGGATCCCAGCCCCGGGCCTAGAGCGAACCGACCCGCCGCACCACGTGGAAACGGAAATAACCGGGGATGAAATAACTAATGGTGTAGGTCAGCACCCGCCCGCTCTTATCGTAGACCTGGGAATTGAAATGCAGCAGCACGTCGCCGCGCTGAATTTCGAGGCACTTGGCCACCTCGGCCATGGCCCCGATGGCGCTGATGTTGGCGCGGGCCACGTTCAAGGCCTCGCCGCGGCGAATCAGGTAATCCAGCACCGACCCGTGAAAGGTGGGCGGCAGCTCATCGGGACGGAAGACCTCTTCGGGCAGGGTATCCACCAGGTAGGCCACCGGCCGCCCCTCGGTGCGGACAACGCGCCGCACACGGGTCACACGCGAACCCAACGGGATGACCAGCGCGGTCGCAATCTCCGGGTCCGCATACAACTTTTCCACCTGCAGGTCGCTGACCGTGACCTCCAGGTTTTGGCGCTGCGCCAGGGTATCCAGGCTTTCGAGCAACTCCAGGCCGCTGTCCAACACGGGGACCTGCCCCACCACGAACGTGCCCGCCCCCTGCCGCCGGCGGATCAATCCCTGAGTCTCGAAGGAGCGCATCGCCTCGCGCAGGGTGGCGCGTGAAACCCCCATCTGGCGGGCCAGGTCCGGCTCCGAAGGCAGGCGTTGGCCGCCGGGCGTGTGTGCAATCAAATACGCCAGTTCGGTTTGCAAGCGTTGAAACGGAAAATGGGTCGTCATGCGTTCTCCAATACCGGGATGAAGTCGAAGCGGGTGACATCGACCAAGCCCTTGTCCGAAATGCGCAACTCGGGGATGACCACCAGGGCCAGCAGGCTCAATTGCATGTTGGGGTTGTTGAGTCGGCAGCCGCACTTGCGGAAGCCGGCCAGCACCGTGGCCGCCTTCCTGGCCACCACGTCGGCATGCTCCGTGGACATCAGCCCGGCAATACCCAGTTCCACCTGGCCGATGATTTTGCCATTCTTTACCACCACCTGCCCGCCGCCCGCCGCGGCCAGCGCATTGGCCGCCACGGCCATGCACTCCTCGTCGGTGCCCGCCACGATCATGTGATGGCAGTCGTGGGCCACGGTCGAACCGATGGCGCATTTGCCCTGGAAACCAAATCCGCTCACCAGGCCGACCATCACGCCGCCCGTGGCCTTGTGCCGTTCGACCAGCGCCAGCTTGGCGATGTCGTTCTTCACGTCCGCATGGATTTCGCCGCCGTTGACCGTGACCGGCAGCCTGAGATGACGATTCGGCGCCTGGTTCTCGATCACGCCGATGACGTTAGCCGTCAGCGTGGAGCCTTCGCCTGCTTCCGTTTTCAGGGCGAAGTCCCCCGCCTTGAGCGCCCGCTTCAACCTGACCGATTTCGTGACCCAGGCCGGGCGCTTGACCGAGGGCAGTTCCACCTTCCACTTGCCCTTCTCGGCAATCACCTGCCCCTTGGCGATCACCAACTCGGCCTTGAAATTATCGAGGTCCCCTGCCAGAACGATATCGGCCCAGCGGCCCGGGGCAATCATGCCCATCTCACGGGTCAGCCCGAAATGCTCGGCGGTGTTGATCGTCATCATCTGGATGGCGGTCAGCGCGGGCAGTCCCTGCTGAATGGCGTGACGCAGAACGCGGTCCATGTGGCCTTCGCGCACAAGCGTTTCGGCATGCGAGTCATCAGTGCATAACAGGAAGCGGCGGGAGTCGATTCCCAGCTTCGTGATGGCGCCGACCTGCGAGGCCACGTCGTGCCAGGCCGAACCATAGCGCAGCATGGCCTTCATGCCCTGGCGCACGCGCGCCACCGCATCTTCGGGACGGGTGCCCTCGTGATCGTCCTCCGCACCGCCCGCCACGTAGCCGTGGAAAGGCAGGCCGAGGTCGGGCGCGGGATAATGCCCGCCGATGGTCTTATTTGCTGCATGCGCGCAAGCCATTTCCGCCAGCATCTTTTCGTCGCCGTTCGCCACGCCGGGATAGTTCATCATCTCACCCAAGCCGATGATGCCGGGCCAGGTCATGGCCTCAGCCACTTCCTCGGGACCGAGCGCGGCCCCGGGCGTCTCCAGTCCGGGCGCAGACGGCACACAGGAGGGCATCTGCACCCATACGTGAATCGGTTGTTTGGCGGCCTCATCCACCATGAACTTGACGCCCTTGAGGCCGAAAATATTGGCGATCTCGTGCGGGTCGACAAACATGCCCGTGGTGCCATGCGCCGCCGCCGCGCGGACGAATTCCGTCACCGTCAGCATGCCCGACTCGACGTGCATGTGCCCGTCCAGCAGGCCCGGGACAAGATAGCGTCCCCTGGCCTCGATCACCTGCGTGCCCTTGCCGATGGTGTGTCTGGCATCGGAGCCGACGAAGGCGATATGACCGTCCTTGACGGCGACGTCCGTGTTGGGGATGATCTCGCCCGATTGCACGCTGACCCACTGTCCCTGGCGGATGACCAGGTCGGCGGGGACGCGGCCCATGGCCACATCGACGAGCGCGCGGGTGAGTTTGACGGTTTTGGGCATGAGGACTCCGTTGGTAATTGGTAAATCGTAATTGGTAATTATCCGGCCAACAATTTCTTCGCGGCTTTATTGTGCTTCTCGATCAGTTTGCCTTCATCGACGGTGACCAACTGGCCGTTCTTGACGATGAACTTGCCACCGACCACGGTGTAATCCACGCGGACGGGCTGGCAGAAGACCACCGCCGAAACGGGGTCATGCACCGCGCCGCCCGTGTAATCGAGGCGGTTCAGGTTGATGGCGAAGAAGTCGGCGCATTTGCCGGGTTCGAGCGAGCCGATGTCCTTGCGTCCGACCACGGCCGCGCCGCCGCGCGTGCCCAGATACAGCGCCTCGCGGGCAGTCATCAGCTTGCGGTTGGGATCCTGCGAGAGCGAGTAACCCGTGATGCCCTCGCGCACACGCGACAACAGCATGGCCTGGCGGACTTCAGCCAGCAGATGCGAGCCGTCATTGGAGGCGGAGCCGTCCACGCCCAGGCCGACGTTGACGCCCGCCTTGCGATATTCCTTGATGGGCGCGATGCCCGAGGCCAGGCGCATGTTCGAGGTGGGACAGTGGGCCACGCCGCACTTGTGTTCGGCAAATACCTTGATCTCTTCGTCGTTGACCCATACCGAGTGAGCAAACCAGACGTCGTCGCCGACCCAGTCCACTTCCTGCATGTACCCGACCGGGCGATGACCGAACATCTGCATACAGAATTGTTCCTCGTCCTCGGTCTCGGCCAGGTGGGTGTGGAGATGCACGCCGTACTGACGCGCCAGCTTGGCCGATTGTCTCATCAAGTCGCTGGTGACGCTGAAGGGCGAGCACGGGGCCAACACGATCTGGGTCATGGCGCCCAGCTTGGCGTCATGATACTTCTCGATCAGGCGCTGGGAATCCTTGAGGATGGCGTCCTCGCTGTCCACAACGGAATCAGGCGGCAGTCCGCCCTTGGATTCGCCCAGGCTCATCGAGCCGCGCGAGGCTTGCAGGCGCAGGCCCACTTCCAGGGCGGCGGCGATCTCATCGTCCAGCTTGGTGCCATTGGGGAAGAGATACAGATGGTCCGAGGCGGTGGTGCAGCCCGAGAGCGCCAGCTCCGAGAGTGCGGTCTGGGTCGAGGTAAAGATATCTTCGGGCCTGAGGCGCGCCCAGATGGGATAGAGGGTCTTGAGCCAGTTAAACAGGTTGGCATCCTGCGCAGGCGGCACGACGCGGGTAAGGGTCTGGTAGAAGTGATGATGGGTGTTGACCAGCCCCGGCAGGACGATGTGGCCCTGAAGATCCAGGACTTCATCGGCGGTGGCGGGCAATTCGCTCATCGGGCCGACCGCTTCGATCAGGCCGTTGCGAATAAAGAGACCACCCTCGGGGATCTCCCGTTGGTGGTCGTCCATGGTGACAATATAGGCATTTTTAATGAAAAGGGTAGGCATAGTGGAGGCTTTTCGTCTGGTTTCTGTCTAGTTGTCTGACAACTTCAAGTATAGCGAAAAAGGGAAAGGATGTCAAATGACTTTTGTTATGCTGTAAGATATGAAAAATGGACTCGTCTTTTGGTCAACAGCCGCGAACACGCGCGGATATGTTTTGGGTCATTCGTAAAAATCCGCAGCAAAAAAACCACAATACCCGTCCGGTCTACGGACGAAATGTGTGTTAGACTGAAGGCGTAGTGAGTAATTGGATCACTGCCATACCCTGGCCGCCGACCCTCTTATTGGGTTGCGGTCATTTTTATTTCCGGCCGTGCCGGAGAAAGCAGTACAAAATGGATATTCGCGTTTACGTAGGAAACCTGGCCAAGTCGACCACCCAGGAAGAAATCAACACCCTGTTTGCACAGGCTGGAACCGTCTCTTCAGTCGACCTTGTCATGGACAAGGGCACCAATCAATCGAAGGGCTTCGCCTTCGTCTCCATGGCCTCCCAGCCCGAGGCGGACAAAGCCATCGAGATGTTCAACTCCTATTCCCTGGCCGACAATGTCCTCAAGGTCAACATCGCCAAGCCGCGCGTCGAACACGCGTAACCAATAACGGAGCGCTCAGAAGCCCCTGTCTCCATGGAGACGGGGGCTTTTCGTTAATAGACCTCTTGCCAAAGTCCTAGAGCGCTAACCACGGAGGCACAGGGGCACGGAGTTTTTAATTGGTTTTCCACCCTTTCGGGCACGCGTCCGTGTTTCCGTGCCTCCGTGGTTCAAAAGGTTTTTCACACGTTTCTCTTGTCACTTTGCAAGAGGTCTAATGGAAGGGCTGGGAGCAGGTCGGAAACTCCATTACCAATAGTGGATCACATCTCCCCCGCAAAACCGGTACACTGCTATGTATTCCATGCAAGAGGAGAAAATGTCATGATGACGAAATGCCTCGTCTGCGGTTCGACCGAGATCATTCCCGACCTGAAGGTCTTTACACAAATCGGATCGGAGCGGGATACCACCTTCGTATCCCTGGAGCATCCCAAAGGCAAAGGCGCTCCCGTCGAGATCGGCTTCCGTGTTGCGATTTGCGGCGAGTGCGGGCATGTGGAGTTCCATACCCGCCACGCCGCCGAATTGTTGGAAGCGCACAAGAAGGGATATACCAGTCCCAAATAAACGCTGGCGGGGACATCGCCATCCACATTTTATGCCCGAGACACAGGGCGTTAAAAAAGGGGCTCCGTGGTGAAAATTCCTGCGCGTAAGCCTTTCACATAGCGGGAATGGCTGCGAACAACCAGAGGGTACTGCAACGCATGGCGACAATGTGCTACAATGATTTTGTCAGAATGTCGCACATCAAGTGGGGGCTCTTTTGTTGTGCTTTGTACCGCGGTTATTCCATAGGAGTTAGAAATGAAGAGAAGGAATCCCCTGCTGGCCGGCCTCTTTAACGTCCTGGTGCCTGGGTCGAGCCACCTCTATGTGGATAATAACTGGTGGAAATTCATCCAGTTCTTTATCGGCGGCGCCCTTGCCATTACCGTGGCGGTTGTGATCGGCAACAATATCCAACTGCTGGCCGAGTACACCCTGCCGCAGGGATTATGCACAGGCAGCCTGCTGCTGATCATCTTCGGGCTTCTGTTCTACAACGGAATGCAAGCCGCCCGCGCCCGCAACAGTCAAGGTGACAGCGCCGCCTACTACAAATCCAGGCGGACCTCCTCCACTGACGACCGCGCGTCCCGCATGGAAAAGCTCCTCAAAAAACGCAATGAGGGTTTGATCTCGAAGGAGCAGTACGACTCTGAAAAGGCCGAGAGCGATGAAAAAAAAGATTGACTATCCCGTAACCTAGACCCTCATGGAATTTCCCTACAGCCCATCCATCCAGGTTGGGCTGTTTTTGGGTTGGAACCAAAAAGACCGCCCACGAGAACCTTCCACAGATGAGTTTTATCGTGGTGTACGGCTCGGTTGTCATCCCGCAGGCGCTGCGAGCACTCCTATTTTCCGGGAAGAATCGGCATATAATTATTACTGTCGATCCTTCACTTCAAGGCGGTAATATGAGCAAGAAACTCTTTCATGCCCTGCTCCTGGTCTTCCTGCTGGCCGCTTGCGCGCCCCAACTTGCGCCGCCCACGGCCAGCCACCCCGCATCGACCACTACGCCCCCCCGCGTCCCCGGTCAGCCCCACACTAACAAACACACCTCCACCCCAAACCATCCCAAATCCCAATCAGCCCTATAGTCTTATTTTTGTCGAAGCCAGGGAGAAAGTCGAAATCGACACGCTCGACCCGGCCCTGGCGTACGACGCGGCGTCCGGTGAAATCATCCAAAACGTCTACGAAACCCTGGTCTTTTACGATGGGGCCAAAGCGGACGAATTCGTCCCCCAACTGGCGGAGTCCTGGACACTGTCCGAAGACGGCAGGGTGTGGACCTTCCACATCCGCCAGGGTGTGAAATTCCACGAGGGCGGCGACCTGACCCCATCTGATGTGGCCTATTCCTTCCAGCGCGGCCTGCTCCAGGGCGGATACTCCTCCCCGCAGTGGCTGCTGGCCGAGCCTTTCTTCGGCCGCGGCATCGACGACATCTCCCTGGTCGTGGATGGCGAAGGGGACTGCGCGGATGATCGCTACTGCATGATCGACCTGCCCGCCCAAGCCCTCAAGGCGGCCTGTGAAAAAGTGCAAGCCGCCATCGTCGCGGACGATGCGGCGGGCACCGTTACCATGACGCTGGCCCAACCCTGGGGGCCCTTCCTGGCGAACCTGGCCCAACCCTGGGGTTCCATCATGGACAGGGAATGGGTCATCGAGAACGGCGGCTGGGACGGCTCCTGCGACTCCTGGCAAAATTTCTACGGCATGACCTCGGAGGAAGACCCATTTAGCGCGATTGCCAACGGCACAGGCCCCTTCGTTCTCGATGAGCTCATCCAGGGTGACAGGGTTTCCCTGGACTGGAATAGGAACTATTGGCGAGAAATGCCGCGGATCATGCGTGTCATCTTGAAGGAGGTCACCGACTGGAAAATTCGCAAGGCCATGATGCAGGCTGGCGATGCCGATAGGGCTGAAGTGCCCTCAGAAGGCTATTCCGAAATGAAAAAGCTGGTTGGAGAGCGTTGTGAATTCGATCTCTATACCAATGAGTACAATTGCAAAGTTATCGACGACTTCCGACCATTGCGAGTCTATCTCGGCCAGCCAGCTGCCAGCCAGGATGTGCTCCTCTTCAACTGGGATATTAAGACTCACGAGAAAGACCCCAATCCCTACATCGGTTCCGGCGCCCTGGATGGCGACGGCATCCCACCCGATTTCTTCAGCGATGTTCACATCCGCAAAGGCTTCGCCTATGCCTTCGACTGGGATACCTTCATTACCACGGCGTTCGACGGCGACGCCATTCGGTCCCACCAACTGCCCCTGCCTGGCATGAATGGCTTCTTCTCTTATGCCCAGCACTATGAATACGACCTCGAAAAATCCGCCAGGGAGTTCAAACTGGCCGACCTGGACAAGGATGGCATCCCAGCCGGCGAAGACCCCGAAGGCGACGTCTGGACGACCGGATTCCGCTTTCAAATTATGCATATTCAAGGGAAGCGCCAACGGTCAATAATAAGCGAGAACCTGTCGATCAACCTGTCCAAAGTCAATGAGTTGTTCATGGTCGAGTCCCTGGGCCGGCCCTGGGACGCATATGTGAGATCGAACCGCGTCCGGCCTCTTCCCATCATGACCGCAGGGTGGCGGGAGGATATCCACGATCCGCACAATTGGTTCGAGCCATACACGCAGGGCAGCTATGCAGGCCGTCAAGTCCTGCCCGAAGATATTCAGGCCCAATTCAACGAAATCCTCGAACGCGGCCTGGCAGAAACCGACCCGGTCCAGAGGGCTCAAATCTACAAGGAAGCCACCAACTTATATTACAACCTGTGCATCGGCCTGCCGCTGGTGATTCCCACCCGTCATTTCTACACGCAGCGCTGGGTGCAGGGCATCATTCCGAACCCCGCCTATCAGGGAACTTACTTTTACACCCTCCACCTGGATTGACCCAGTCCATTCGATCATTCCTGGCGTGGGTATTATATATTGACTCACCACCTGCTCGCAGGAGTGCGCTTTTTTGGTTTTCAAAAAGTAAAGATTTCACCCGTTTGCGGTATAGTATAATTTCACCAGGACAAACAACGCACACAACGGATATGGCCCTTATCCGTCGGCGGCTTGAATGTCTTTTTTAATAAGCGTTCCTCGTATGTGGGGCAATGGTTTTGGTGGTCTGCCTGTGCGCAGTCGCGTTCGCAGCAAGTACAAATGAGATCACGAAGACTTTACCGGCTTTCTTCGCATCCTTAACGTGTTGCACAACAAGTTCGACAAAGCGATTTACAAACTGCACTGATTCGGCGTGTTCCTTCCAGGGCTGCCCACCCGTTGTATGGAAGACACGCAGGCAGGCGGCTTGTTATCTATTTTTTTTCGTCGAAGGAGAATGAAGAAGCTATGCACCGCACAACAATACGATTGATTTTATTTTCCATCACCGCCGCGCTGATGGGCATGGGGCTTTTGGTCGCCTTCGTCAGCGAAAGCCAGGCTTCGGGCGCCCTGCCCGAAACTGCCGCGCCGGCCGCCCCAACCCAATCCACCGCGGATCATTCGCAATTCGAAATCTTGCAGCAGGATTTCGAGACCGGTCCCGAAGTCACCGCCGCCTGCCTCACCTGCCACACCGAGGCCGCCGGTCAGATCATGAAAACGACCCACTGGACCTGGGAATACACCGACCCGCAAACCGGGGATGCTCTGGGCAAGAACAACGTGGTCAACAGTTTTTGCACCTCCATCGCCTCCAACGAACCGCGCTGCACCAGTTGCCACATCGGCTATGGCTATGCCGACAAGACGTTCGACTTCACCGTCGAAACGAATGTCGACTGCCTGGTCTGCCACGACACCACCGGCCAGTACAAGAAGATCCCGAACGGCGCGGGACATCCCGTGTACGGCGACACGCCGGTCGAATTCCCCGGCGGGAGCGGCAAAATGTGGGCGCCGGTCGACCTGGCGCTCGTGGCGCAAAACGTCGGCCACACCAGCCGCGAGACCTGCGGCGCCTGCCACTTCTATGGCGGCGGCGATAACGGCGTCAAGCACGGCGACCTGGACAAGTCCCTGGTCGCGCCCGATCACGCCCTGGATGTCCACATGGATGCGGACGGGTTAAACTTCGCCTGCTCCACCTGTCACATGCCCGAGGGCCACGCCATCCCCGGCGGGCATTACCAGATGACCGCCAAGGACAGCGACGGGATCGACATCCTGCACCAAAGCGGCACCCTCACCTGCGAAAACTGTCACGGCCTCGCGCCCCATCCCGCCGACCTGACCAGCGCGGAGGCGCTCAACCGCCACGTGGACAGCATCGCCTGCCAGACCTGCCACATCCCCGCCTACGCGCGCGGCGGCTACCCCACCAAAACCTGGTGGGATTGGTCGACCGCCGGCAGGAAGGATGCCAACGGCAAACCCTACGCCGAGTATGACGAAAACGGCTGGGTCACGTATCTTTCGGAAAAGGGCAATTTCACCTGGGAGGAAAACGTCCAGCCCGAATACTTCTGGTTCGACGGCAACATCGACTACCAGGGCATGAAACCCTTCGATGGGAATGCGAATCTGGTCGAGGTCAACCAGATTCACGGCACACCCGGCGCACCCGACAGCCGCATCTGGCCCTTCAAGGTCATGCGCGGCAAACAGCCCTACGACACGGTCAATCTCACCCTCGCCAAGCCGCACGTCTACGGCAAGGACGACAGCTCCTACTGGAGCAATTATGACTGGAGCAAGGCCATTCCCGTCGGCATGGAAGCGGCGGGGGCGGAGTACAGCGGCGAGTATGGCTTCATCGAAACCCGCATGTATTGGCCCATCACCCACATGGTCGCCCCGTCGGAAGAGGCCCTGGAATGTGACTCCTGCCACACGCGCGGCAACGGTATTTTGGCCGGCGTGGAAGGCGTTTACATCCCGGGCATCACCCACACCCCGCTGATCGACACCATTGGCGGTTATGGCATCCTGCTGGTTTTGGCGGGCGTGTTTGTTCACAGCCTGGCGCGCGTCATCGGCAACCAAATTTTCAAACAAAAGACGAAAGGGATCTAGCCGTGGAAGCAAAACGTGTTCAAATCTACCCTTTGTTCATCCGCCTCTGGCACTGGTCGCAGGCGCTGATCATCTTCACGCTGATGTTTACCGGCTTTACCGTGCATGGCAGCCTCCACCTGATCACCTTCGACACGGCGGTCAAAATCCACAATGTGGCCGGGTTGCTGCTGGTCGGGGAAGCCTTTGCCATGGTCTTCTACTACATCACCACCGGACGCTGGAAGCAGTACAAGTCCCTGCTCAACGTGGACGGCATGATCAAGCAGGCCCGCTATTATGCCTACGGGATCGTGCGGGGAGAGCCGCACCCCATCCACCCAACCGAGATCTCGCACCTGAACCCGCTGCAAAAGATCACCTACCTGGTGTTCAAGGCGGTGCTGCTGCCCATCATGGGCATCACCGGCACCATGTACCTGTACCGGGAATACCTGGAGGAAAACCTGTACTCCCGCCTGGGCATCAAGCTGTTCGTGATCGGGAACGTCGCCATGTGGCATACCATCGTGGCCTTTGCCCTGCTGGCCTTCATCATCGTGCATGTTTACATGACCACCACCGGCAAGACCATCTTCAGCCATGTCCGCGTCATGGCCACGGGCTGGGAAGAGAAAGAGGAACACACCAGCGACTGAACCCGCGCGGGTGACCTTACGATTCCTATAATCCCCACGGGTGAAAATTGCGCATCCACCCTCTAAAAAGCGCAATTTTCACCCGAGTGCAATGTAAAACCCCTGCCAGACTTGCCATCCGACAGGGGTTTTGCGTTGTTTGCGTCAACCAGTCTTGACCGTCTTCTTCCTCACGGTCTTTTTCTCTGCGGGTTCCTTTGTCGCCGCAGCCTTCTTCTTTCCACTTTCCTCTTTCTTCACCGCGGCCTTCTTTGGGGCGGCCTTCTTGCGCGGCTTCTTGACCTTCACCTCTTCGACCGATTCCGCCTTCACGACAAACATCTCATCGTACCTGGCTTGCACCGAATCGACGCCCGCGCCGTTCAGGGCCTGATGGACTGCGGCCCAATTGTCGCCGTCCACGAACCACCAGTCCATGAAGACGTGGCATTGATAGGCGCCCAATTCGGCGTACATGCCGTTGTCCCATAATTCCGCGCACGGGCGGATGAATTCCAGGTGCGAGGTGTAATCGCGGAAGATGGCGTAGCCCTGGCGCGGCAGGCCGAGCGCCTCACCCAGGGTCTTCTGCACGAGCTGGCCCGACCCCTTGTCCAGCGCGGCGGCGGAGACTTTGATCCAGCCGCGGGTGTCGGCGTAGCGGTTGTGATAGATGACCAGGCCGCGCTCGTCGTTGCGGCGGTTGGAGTAGGCGAAGACGTTCTCATCCACGTGGCCTTCGGGAGCGAAGAAGTCGTAGAGCTGATAGGCTTCCACTTCGGCGAACAGGGAACGGCGATGCAGGATCGGGAAGATCTTCCACTCGTGGCCGCGCACCAGGCCCTCGTCGATCTGCTCGTCCCATTTCGGCTTGCGGAATTCCATGCCGTACTTCTCATGGAAGCCTTCGATCTGACCGTGGCCGAACATGGGCAGGCCGGGCAGGGTCGAGAGTACGGTGGCGATGCCGAAGTATTTGTCGCCATTGCCGAACTGCTCGACGGCGGTCTTCTCGTCGGGGTTGTTCATGAAGTTGACGTAGCGCTTGAGGATCTGCGGATCGAATTCGAGCGTGTTCTTGATGGCCGCGCGATACTTGGCGTTGTCCTCATCGCGCAGCATGTGCATGAACGCGGAGTTGTACACGCGGTGCATGCCCAGCGTGCGCACGAAGTAGCCTTCCATCAGCCAGAAGGCCTCGGCCAACAGCAACGTGTCGGGCACCTCGACGGCCACCCGATCCACCACCTCGCGCCAGAACTCCTCGGGGATGGCCGCGTCGAACTCGGCGCGGGTCATGCCGTGCTCGGAGCGGGACGGGATCGCGCCGCCCGCGCCTGGTTCGGGGAACCACAGGCGCTGGATGTGCTTCTTGGCCAGGGTCATGGCCGCGTCGAAGCGGATGACGGGGAAGTTGCGCGCCACGTGCAGGATGGTCTGGATGACCGCCTCGCGCACCTGGGCCTGGGAGTAGTCCAACTGGGCCGTGTCATTCCACGGGAAGGAAGTGCCGTCGTTGCCGTGATACACATAACGCGTCTCGCCCGTGGAACGGTCGTAGCGTTTGAAGACCACCGAGGCGTCCGAGTGATTGTAATAATGATCCTCGAGGATGACCCCCGCGCGGCTGTCGTCGGACAAATCCTGCGAGTTGAAGGCGTAGGAGGGATAGGGTGACTGCGGCACGGACAGGAACCAATCGGGATGCGCCATGACCCATTCCGAGTCGATGCCCATGTGGTTGGGGACCATATCCGCAGAGAGGCGCACGCCGCGCTGCCAGGCGCGGGTGCGCAGGTTGCCAAGCGCATTCCAGCCGCCCAGGTCTTCGGCGATGTCGTAGCTGTGCAGGGAATAGGCCGAGGCCACAGCATCCTCCTGGCCCATGCGCTGTTTGATGCGCTGGCTGGCGCGGCTGCGTTCCCACAGGCCGATCAGCCACAGGCCGGTGAATCCGCGCCGGGCCAGCAGGTCGAGTTCCTCGTCAGGCACCTGGTCGAGGGTTTTGATCCAGCGGCCGTACTTGCGCGAGAGTTGTTCCAGCCAGACATAGGTATTCTTGGCCATCAGCACCAGGCGCGGCATCCAATCGCGGTCGGGACTGTAGCGCTCGTATTCGGCATACTCCGCGCCGCCGTAGGTGGGGACGGGCGCTTCGGGCTTGAAGTGGCTCGGCCCCTGGTGGCGGATGACCTCCTCGCGGATGAAGTCCATGCCGCGCAGGATGCGGGTAACGAAGGAATCGCCCAACAGAATGCCCCACTTGTCCAACAGGAATTTCAACTGGCCTTCGAGCGAATACGGCGAGGCCTTGGCGGGGGCGGTCAACACCTCGAACAGGGTTTCGCCGCCGCGCGCCGACCCGCCGAAGCCCGGCTGGTGCGAGAGGAAACGTCCCAGGAGGCTGATGGCTTTATCATAGGAAGGGGAGGATTTGAGCGGCGCATCATCGAACAGATCGCGGTAGGGTTGCAGGGCGGGGTTCTGGTGGTTGACGTGGATGAGCAGCAATTCCTCCACGGCGGCCTGACGGTGCGGGCGTCCCTCTGTGGCGCCTTCCAGGTACTGGGAAGCGGTCGTCTCCCCGTTGGAAACAGACAGGGGAGGGAATTCTTCTGTGAAGCGCACCAGCGTGGCATCCGGGGATTCACCCAGGCCGGCCTGGATGTAACCCAGCGCGCGGACCAACAGGCCGGGGTTCTGCATCTCATACTGGCGCAGCAGAATGCGCAGCACCTCGTCGAGCAGGGCCAGGGCATGCACATCGGAGGCGGGCACGGGGTCAGAACGATGGGCCGACATTTGTTCGGCAAAACGGCGGGCAGAGGAATAATCCTGAAAAAAGGCGCGACCATCCGGTCGGAAAAAATGCGGGTCGAACTGGTATTTGCGGCGGGCGGTTCGGGAAATGAGCATGGAAACCTCAGGGAATGATTTTCACAACGGTTCGACGGTGGAAATTGAATCGGATGACTGACAATCTTAATGATACCTCAATCATCGATTTCGAGTATACTTTCCCACGATGCCCGCACTCAACCCACAATTTTTGGCATGGATCGGGTTGCTCGTCCTGGCCGCCTTGTATGCGCCGGTGCTATTCTTCGCCTTTCAGCGCAGCGAGGGCCAGGAAGCGCTGGGGGGACTGATCGCCGCCTTCATCCTGGTCTCCATGGGCGTGACCATCATCGAGGCCTTCTGGTTCGGCGGACGCCTGCCGGCCGTGGGCAATGGATTCGTCCAGGGCCTGGAACTGTATGCTGCCCTGAGCCTGGCCTTCCTGGTCATGCTCATCCTGCACGCCTTCATGCGCCGCGCCGCCTGGTGGGGCTGGGCGGTGCTGGCGGTTGTCTGGATCGCCGGGCTGGCCGCCATTCACCTGAACATGGCCCGCTTCCCGGACGTGATCTGGGCGAGCGGACAATGGGAACTGCCCCGTGAAAGCCTGGGCGCGGCCTGGGCTTTGGTGGGCTGGCTCATCTTCATGCTGGGCGGGGTCATCACGGTATTGCGCGAACAGCGGCAAACCCGACAGCCGCTCCTGCGTAACCGCCTGTCCTATTGGCTTGTCCTGTATACTCTGGTGATGGTGAACGACCTGTTCATTATCGGCGCCCGGGCCTTGCCTGGAAATCCGCTGCGCCTGGGGGCGGCCCTCATCATCGCCTACGTGGCGCTGACCCACGACCTGCCCGACGTGCGACAGCTCACCCGCCGCGGCCTGGTCTACCTGATTACCACACTGCTGATCGTCGGCATCTACGTCGCAGGCTTTCTCTTCTCCCAAACCATCTTCCGCGCCGCGCCCAACAATAACCCCCTGCTGATCGGGGCGATCATTGCGCTGGTGCTGTCGCTGATCTTCACCCCGCTCTTGAGCGCCGTGCGCCGCATGGTGGATCACTGGCTGAAAGCCGACCAGTATGACCCGGGCCAGACCCTGCACATGTACAGCCAGAGCATCAGCAACATCCTCGAAATGGACCGCCTGGCCTCGATGGCCGTTGGCATCATTCTGGAGACCATGCAGGTGGAGCGCGGCTTCCTGTTCCTGGTGGATGGGGAAACCACTGCCGAGGGGACCATGCTCTACCGCCTGCGCCTGGCACGCAGCCAGGCCGAGCGCCCAATGGTCGGCCCCCAAATGGAAGAGAGCGGGGCATTGGCTGCCTACTTCCTGCGCGAACAACGTCCCCTGCTGCAATACGACCTCGACCTGCTGCCCGCCTATCGCTCGGTGCCCCAGCCCGAGCGGGAATGGTTCCGCCGCCTGGAGGTGGAGGTATACGTGCCGATCTTTGCCAAACGCAAGTGGATCGGCCTGCTGGCCTTCGGCTCGAAGATCAGCGGCAACCGCTACACCGACGAGGACCTGGTTACGCTCAGCGCCCTCTCCAACCAGACCGCCGTGGCGCTCGAAAACGCCCGCCTGGTGGACAACCTGATGCGCCTCAACACCGACCTGCGCCAGGCGCGCCGCGCGCTCGAAAAATCCAATCGCGACCTGGAACGCCTCGACCAGACCAAGTCCGACTTCATCAGCATCGCCTCACACGAACTGCGCACCCCGTTGACGGTCATCAAGGGGTACACCGAGATGTTGATGGAGGATACGAACCTGGACCGAAATTACCAGCCGATCATCAAGGGCATCCACGACGGGGCGCTGCGCCTGCACCAGATCATGGATTCGATGTTCGACATTGCCCAGATCGACGCGCGCACGATGGAATTCAACCTTCTGCTGATCGACCTGGCCGAAATGCTGCGGGAGGAATGTTCCGAGCAAAGGAAGCTGCTCCAGGAACGCCAGCAGAGCCTGACCATCGAATTGCCGGTCCTACCCTACATCAAGGTCGACCCGAAGGGCATCCGCAAGGTGATCCAGCACCTGGTCAACAATGCCATCAAATTCACACCCAATCACGGACAGATCAACATCACCGCGCGCCCGGTCAGCCCGAACGGCGGCGACCTGCCCAACGGCGGCGTGGAAATCATCTTCAGCGATACGGGCGTGGGCGTCGACCCGAACATGCGCGAGATCATCTTCACCAAGTTCTACCAGCCGGGCCAGCTCACCAAACACTCCACCAGCAAGTCGCGTTTCAAGGGCGGAGGCTCGGGACTGGGACTGGCGCTCTCCAAGGGCATCATCGAAGCCCACGGCGGGCGCATCTGGGTGGAGAGTCCGGGCTACGACGAGGTCAACTTCCCCGGCAGCCAGTTTCACCTGATCGTGCCGCTGACCAAACGCGAGGAAAGCTCCACCATCCCGATGTCGAAGGTGATGAGCGTCAAGATCGAGTAACTTTTCGCGCTGAGCGGAGGGAGGGCGCGCCTTTCGCCCAAACACAGTCAAAGCGCAAGATTCGAGAATCAAAACCGCCAGCCTGAACTGGCGTTTTTTTCGTGCAGACCAACCCGCCGCCGAGGACGGCGGCGGGAGCATGGATGTTGTTCTTATTTCAAGTTGAATACCTTGACGATAAAGACCGCCATCTCTGCGCGGGTGACGAGACTATTGGGACAATATTTCCCGCCGCCGCAACCGCTGGTCACGCCTTCGGCCGCCAGTTGTTTGATCCAGGCCGCCGCCCAGTGGGTGGTGGGGACGTCGGAAAAGCCGGTGCTGGAACCTACCGGCGGAGGAGTATAGGATGAGCCATGCGCGCCGCGCAGCAGGAAAACCGCCATTTCCGCGCGGGTGACATAATTATTGGGACAGAATTTCCCGCCGCCGCAGCCGCTGGTCACGCTTTCGGCAGCCAGTTGCTTGATCCAGGCCGCCGCCCAATGTGAGGTGGGCACATCGGAGAAGCCGGTGCTGATTCCCACCGACGGGGGGGTGTACGTGGAGCCATGGATGCCGCGCAGCAGGAAGACGGCCAACTCCGCGCGGGTGACGTTCTTGTTGGGACAGTATTGCAGCGGGCTGGACACGCAGCCGCTGGTTATGCTGTTTCGATACAGGGTTTCGATGTAGTACGAAGCCCAATGGTTGTAGGCCACGTCCGTAAAGGTATCCTCGGGGTTCAGCTTCAAGACCACCAGGTCGGTCCCCTGGGTTTCCACGCCGCTGTAGGTTCCATATCCCTGACCACCCAGGTATAGATACCCGTTGGCATCTGAAACGATTTCATCTGTTGTAACACCGTAGAAAGCATGCCAGCGGAAATTGCCGGCGCTGTCAAAACGCGCGATGCTGGGATCCCAACCCGTCGTATATAGAATATCGCCCGGGTCGATCGGAGTTTCCCCATCAGGGCCGTTCCATTTATTATGGCTGAAATTGGAGGTAAAAATAGTTTCATTGAGCCCTAAGGCTATTCCATTTGATCTACTATCATTATTTTGTATAGCAAGGGGGCCATAACCTGTATGCCATTGATATTGCCCGGAATTGTTCAACTTCAACAGGAATGCCCCGCCGCCAGAGTGTAAGGGAGGGGTATTGCCGGGGCCATTCCAATCGTGATTAGGGCCGGTCACGTAAATATTCCCGCTCGGCGCAACGGCGATGTCGGTGCCTTCATCAAAATAACTTGACCCGCCATGGAACGTATGCCACTGATACGCCCCTGTGCTATTCAGTTTAAGCACAAAAATATCTGAATGCTCGGAATGCGGGTTGATGGGTGGAATGTTGCCGGGGCCATTCCATGCACTACTACTACTGCCAGTAAGATAAAGATTGTTGCTGCCATCACTGGCAATATCATAGATACTACCAGTGGTGCCGTAAAAGGTATGCCAAACGTAGACCGCGTTGAGCGTCAGTTTCAAAACAAAGCCACTTTGGCTACCGGAAAATGCATTCAGCGGGTTAGCATTGGAATCGCCTTTCCAGGATTCCGAACTCCTTCCTACAGCATACACACTGCTATCTGTTCCAATGGCAATAGACATCGAATAATCAGCGTAAGAACCATTCGAACTGCCATAGAAGGTGTGCCAAACATACCCGCCGGTGCGCGCCAGCCTCAGCACAAAAACGTCGCCGCCACCCGAATAGGCATGTTTGGGGCTTTCTCCTGTGGGACCATTCCAGTTATAACTGTCGCCGATGACAAAAATATTGCCGCTGGCATCCACCTTCACACCGCCCGCATTATCATCCCTCCAACTATTGGCGCCATAGAAGGTATGCCATAGATAATTGCCGCTGGAATCCATCTTGACCACAAAAATATCATCACTGTCATTGGTGTCGCCAAATGCATGCAAGGGAGCGATGCCCCCAGGCCCGTTCCAGGACTCATCGCTTTCCCCCACGACAATGATGTTTCCATTTCCATCCACGGTGACGCCCCTGCCTGCATCCAGGCCCGCGCCGCCAAAAACGGAGTACCACGTAAATGCGGGATCGATCACGAGCGCGTGCGCGGCGCTATGATTGCCCAGTTCGAAGCCTACTTCCCTCTCACCCCGCCGGACAAAACGCACCGGAACGCCGACCCGCGCCCCGTCGATGTCCTGCCAGGCCACGGGGGCGCTCTCGGTCAACACCCCGCTCTCGAAAACGAAACGAAGCGACCCGTCGGCATTCAACTGCACCGGCGCGTTGTACGCCAGCCGGATATCACGCACATCCGCGCCCGGGGAAAGGTAATAGGCGCTTTTCGCGATGCTGCCCTGCGAGGCGGAATAGACGACATCGATGCCCTGCCAGAGTCCCGTATAGCGGACCTGCTCCAATGGGGCCGCCTGAGCCTGCGCACCGCCATGAAACGATGAGGCCTGCGGCGTGACTGCCTGCGCGTCCACGAATGTCACCGCCAGGGCGTGATCGCCCCCGGCCAGGTACACTTTGTCCGGGGAAAAGCCGAGGACGTGACTGGCGGATGTAAATTGCAGCAGTTCCGTTCCCCGCTCCCCGATTTCCTCCGTCTTCGATTCGGGGGCGGCAAATACTTCAGTGGTCGATGCACCTGGGGAAAACAGGGTCGCCGCCGCGATCAAAACGACCGCAAACAACCTGGCAAAAAATTGAATTTTACTGTTCATAACGCATCCTCCGTTTGGCGTCATTGGGTGGAGGCGGCAAAACGCCGCCCAATCGTCATGGCCGGCCTGCTACGGCGCGGCAATGTATTTGGGAATGGAGAAAATCCGCTTTTCACCGCTTGCCACGACTTCTATCGTGACCTCGTAGGGGTTGGCTTCATTGAACAGAAAGCGATACTTGGGAATTTCCCCGCGTTGGATGATGTAGAAATCCTTTACGTCCCCAAGCACATGCAAAATTACATCTCCAACCCTGGCGGCATAAATATCCCCGCCATTGGTGGCGTAGATGAAGAATTTATTGTTGGGCCCCAACGAATAGGAACCTTTCGCCAGACCGGGAATCGTATATTCCTCCCCCAGGGAACAGACGGTCAACTCCAGCCCGTTTTTGGTTTCCGTGGAGGTGAGGGTGACCCCGCTCTCACAGGATTGTCCGTGATTTACCCCCGACGAGGAAGGCAGCCCGGAAGAGGAATCCGACATGGCGCAGCGAAAGCCCACATCCGCATAAAAATAGGCATCACCCGAATAGGTGTAGACCCGGTCGGCGGACCTGACCCAATACACCGGCGTCTGTGTGCCGCCGCCGCGCAGCACATGGTTGGGAAACGGCACGTCGATATTGCGTTCGGCCGGTTCACTGTTGAAAGGATTGGACAAGGGAGCGGTCGAGTAGAAATTGGGGTCGTACCAATCCGCGACCCATTCCTGCACACCGCCCGCCATATCATACGCGCCGTAGGGGCTGGCCCCATTCGGATAGTAGCCCACCTCGGATGTGCCATAGGCCCCATCGGTGTTCATATTGAAATTCAGCAGGCTGTCGTTCGGTGCCTGGTTCCCCCAGGGATAGATGCGTCCATCCGTTCCGCGGGCGGCTTTTTCCCATTCGGCCTCGGTCGGGAGCCTGCGCCCGGCCCATGCACAATAGGCCTCTGCGGCGCTGGCCTCCTGCACAAAGATCACCGGGAAGTTCTGAACGCTTTGCGCAGCAAAATTGCTCTCGTTATCGAATAACTCCGGGCATGCGCCGGCCGCCACGCAGGCATTGTATTGAGCGTTGGTCACTTCGGTCTGGTCGATCCAAAAGGCATCCAGGGAAACGCTTCGCTGCGGCAGTTCATCCACAAAATATTCCGGGGCGCAGTAATTTGTGTATTCACCCTGATTGCACTCATCCATAATGGCGTTGATTTGAGCTTCCGTGCTGCCCATCAAGAATTCACCGGCCGGCACGTATACCAGCGTGGCGCCATCCTGTTCGCTCAACATGGTTTTGATGGGGAGGTTTGGCGCGGCAGGCGCAGAATCGTCGATTACAAAATCCTCCTCTGAAACGGCGCAACGAAAACCTACAGAAGTGTAATGTTGACCCACCACATCTGCATAACGGCGCGTTGTCCTGGCCTCATCACCCCAATTTACCCAGGAGCCTCCACGCATGACCCGAAAGGTTCCTGTTTCCGGGCCGGTTGGATCCTTGAGGGGTGAGATCGAATAATAGGCGGGATCGTACCAGTCGCTCACCCATTCACGGACATTTCCCGCCATGTCCAAAGCGCCATAGAAACTTTTTCCTTGCGGATAACTTCCCACCGGCGAGACGTCCCCATATCCATCATCATAATTCGTGTCAGCAGTATCAACCGGGCAATTTCCGTCACAAAAATTCAAAGCCGCCCCATCGAACTCGTTTCCCCAGGGATAGATTGTGGCATTTGGTCCGCGGGCTGCCTTTTCCCATTCCGCTTCCGTGGGTAATCTTCGACCGGCCCACTCGCAATACGTTTTTGCATACTGCCAATTTCCATTGAGAAATGGATAATTGGCATACTCTGGATTACCGAAATAGTTTGGATGAGTAAAGGATTTATTTTCCAGAAAATCCGCAATCTCGCATACGCCGGCATTCACGCATTTTTCATACATTGCATTGGTAACTTCGGTCTGATCGAGCCAGAAGGCGGATAGATCCACTTCATGGGCCGGCTGTTCATCCACGAAGTCGGACGGGTTGCATTCAGATCTGAATTTCCCACATTCGCCCAGCGCGTCTTCGACCGTACCGCCCATCATGAACTTTCCCGCAGGCACGTAGACAAGCACGGCGCCATCTTTCCGGCTGGTTACGGCGTCGCCAACGGCAAACCTGGGAGTAGAAGTGGGCGTCGTCTTTATCGACATAGAGACGGGCGTGACCATGGATGGGTTATCAGAAAGCGGTTCTGGAATGTCGCCAAAATTGGTGATGGTTTGACAACCCAATGAAAACAATACTAAAAATACCAATGCGACTTGAAGCCGGGTTGGTTTCATGCAAATTCTCCTGTATATTTAAACGGTTCTGTTTGGAGTGCTCAGCGCATCAAGCTGCCGCCCTCGATACATGGACAATGCAACGTGTTTTTTTATTTTACCACGTTGACCAGAATTGTCCGAGTTACAGGAGTGATTTCATTTTTGAAAGGTGTTTTTCCAGCCACCGTTTGCAGGCTTCCAAACTGTATAGACCATCCCACTTTACGGCACATTTCCTCCCCAGCATATTTACCCAACGTCGGCTATTGCAAATGCCTCGACGATTTCATCCACGGCCCGCCGCACGGATTCGCTCAGGGTCTCCCCCACTTCATTTTGCCCGGGCTGGATTCCCAGCACGCGCACGGTGCAGGCAAATTCCAATTCGATAAATTCCGCCAGGATCGACAGCGGCAGGCTGTGACTGGAGGCGCTCATGCCGTCGATGGTGTTCAGCTCGATCCAGCGGATCGCGCCGGGCGGCTCGTCCATGTGGGCGGCGTCCAGGAAGATAACCTGCTCGGGCTGGAACTTGCGCAGCGTGGCGGTGATGTTCTCGGGGGCGGGGCCGCCTTCGAGGGGCAGGAACAGGTCCGAGGTGCGGCCGCGCGCGATGATCTCGCGCACAACCGCCAACCCGGCTGAATCGTCCCCGCGCAGGTCGTTGCCCACGCCCACCAGGCAGGTGCGGGGTGGAAGGAAGCGGTTATCCTGGTTTGGCAGGCTCGGTTTTATTTCCAGAAAACTTTGCCAGGAGGGTTGCGATGTCTTCATCTCTTCCATACAAAACCTCGAAGGCTTCCTTGTTCAATGCCGCCAGTTCCCAGTCCTCGTTGGACATGCCCATGCACTTGAACTTGCAGGACTGGATGCACTGGCCGCAGTAGGTGCAGCGATCCATGTGATAGCGGGCCACGAACTTCTTGGCCGCGCGGTCGAGGATGACGATCTCCAGCGCGTCGGAGGGACAATCCTTGGAGCACAGGTTGCAGCCCGTGCATTTGGCGGGATCGTAATAGAGTTTACCGCGAAAACGCTCCGCCACTTGCGGGCGCTCGAACGGATATAACTCCGTGATCGGTTTCTTGAAAAACGAGATTAAGAGGTCTTTGAACATCGAGCCGATTTTCATGGCGAAGCTCCTATTTCAAAACAATCAGCGCCAGGATTTGCAGGAGCGCCAGGATCGCGCCAGCCCGCCACCACATGCCCACGGTCTGGTCGATGCGCAGGCGGACGAGCACGGATTGCAGGAAGGCCATCACCAGCAGCAGGCCGAGCGACTTGGCCAGGAAGATCAACGGGTTGCCCAGGCCGCCCAGGTAGAAGGCCGTGACGAGCGAGACGCCGATCACCATTTCCACCGACCTGCCGATGTGGAAGAGCGCCAGACCGCGTCCCGAATATTCGGTCAACGCGCCCGCAACGATTTCCGTCTCGGCCTCGGGGGCGTCAAAGGGCGGGAGTTCGAGCTTGCCCATCAAGCCGATCAGGGCGATGACGAAGCCGACCGGCTGCAGGACGATCATCCAATGGGATTCGGTGTAGGCCACGATCCTGCCGATCTGCCAGGAGTCGGCGGCCATGGCGGGACCCAGCAGGGCCAGCAGGAAGGGCGCTTCGTAGGCAAAGAGCTGCGTCAGCGTGCGCGTCGCGCCCACAATCGAGAAGCGGCTGGCGGAGTTCCAGCCTGCCAGGCCCATGCACATCGTCAACAGCGAAAGCAGGTAAAGCGTAACGATCAGATCGCCGGGGAAGGAATACGCGGGCTGAATGCCAAAGATCGGCACGTACAGAGCGGCGGTCAACGCGCCCGAGAGCGCGATGACCGGCAGGCCAAAGAACAGGGCCTGGTTGACGCCCAGCGGCTGGATCTCTTCCTTCGCGAGCAGTTTGATCGTATCGGCCAGCGGCTGGAACCAGCGCGGCCCGACGCGGTTTTGGAAGCGTGCCACCAGCTTGCGGTCGGCCCATTCATACAACATGCCGCCAAAGATCAGGCTGAGGCCCGCGGGGAAGAACATGATGGAGGTAATCGCGAGGAGGGTTTCCATTATCGGCTCTTATAATTCTCGATCCCATACGCGCGCAGTTCGGACCACGACATCGTCTGGCTGTCATTCTTGCGGCGCACGGTCACCATGCGGTCGTTGCACGAGAAGCACGGATCCATGCCCGAGATCATCATCGGCATGTCGGCCAGTTGATGTCCGACCGCCTTGTTGAGCACGGAGGTCCAGTTGCACAGGCTGGGCGTGCGGATCTTGATGCGGGTCGGGCTTTCGCCGCCTTCGCTCTTGATGAAGTAAAACGCCTCGCCGCGCGGAGCCTCGACCCGGCTGACCGTTTCGCCAGCGGGGACTTTGCGGGGGAAGCGCACCGTCAAATCCCCCGCGGGCAGGTTGTCCACCAGCGTGCGGATGGTGAAGCACGTGACCAGCAATTCCTTCAAGCGGACGGCGAACTTCGCTTCCAGGTCGCCGCGCTCGTCGGTGACGATGCTGATCGGGAAATTTTTGTAGGCGCCATAGGGAGAATCCAGCCGCACGTCGCGCTGCAAGCCCGAGGCGCGCGCCGTGGGACCCAACGCGCCGTACAGGATGGCCTCGTCGCGGGTCATGGTGCCGATGCCGCGTGTGCGCTGCAGGAACATCGCATCCGTGCTGACAATGTCCAGATAGTAGCGGATGCGCTCCTCGAGGTAATTCATCGCCTTGTGAATGGACTTGGTTTCCGCAGGGCCAATATCCTGCTTGACGCCGCCCAGCACGCTGATGGAGTAGTTGACGCGGTTGCCCGTGATCTCCTCCAGCAGACTCATGATGGTCTCGCGGTCGCGCCACGAGTACATGAACAGGGTGTCGAAGCCGGCTTCGTGCGCCACCACGCCCAGCCACAGCAGGTGGCTGTGGATGCGCTCCATGCCCGCGATCATTTCGCGGATGGCCAGCGCGCGCGGGGGCACTTCCACTTGGGCCAGCTTTTCGGCGCCCATGGCGTAGGCACTGGTATGCGTATGCGAGCAGATGCCGCAGATGCGTTCGAGCAGGTACAGGTTCTGGATCCAGTTGCGCTGTTCGGTGGCCTTCTCGATGCCGCGATGGACGTAGCCCAGGCGCATCCTCGCGCCCGTGATCACTTCGCCGTCCACTGCGAATTCGAAGTGGCCAGGTTCCTTGAGAGCGGGATGCTGCGGACCGATTGGAACAATGAACTTGTTTCCCACACGTCCCTGTTCGGGGATTTTGGGAACATCACGTTCCACGGGTGCGGCATCCTCGATCTTGAAATCCCTGCGGTTCGGGAAGACGCCCTCGGGCCAGTCATCGGGCAGGAAGAGGTGGGTCGGGTCGGGGGTGCCGACCACGGTCACGCCGAGCATCTCGCTCAGTTCGCGTTCGTAGAACGAGGCCACGGGAATCTGGTCTGCCACAGAGTCGATTTCGGGCTGTCCCTCACGCGACAGGCGCACGCGCAGGGAGGTGACCGCGGCGGCGTCGCAGAAGTGGTAGAGAGCCTCCATGTAGCCGGCCTCGACTCCCAGGTCCAGACCTGTGATCGCGGAGAGGTAGCCGCAATCTGCGGTGAGCATGGCGGCGGTGGCTTTCGTCAGGTCGCCTGAGTCGATGACCACATCCAGGCGGTTGGTCTCGGGGGTGGAGGTTTCCTTGGTAAACGGCGCCAGGGCATCCTTGGCGCGTTGGAGGCGTGATTCAGTGTTCATGCGTGGTCTCCAATCTCAGGGCGGATCGGCTGCGGCCGCGTACCCTCTTTGAGGTGATTCAATAATTTGACGACACCGTCGATGATCGCTTCGGGGCGCGGCGGACAGCCGGGAATGTAGGCATCCACAGGCAGGACTTCGTCGATGTGGCCGACGATGTTGTAGCAGCCTGCGAAGGTGCCGCCCGAAATGCCGCACGAGCCGACCGCCACCACGAACTTCGGTTCGGGCATCTGCTCGTAGACGCGCAGCAGACGCTCCCGCGCCTGGCGGGTGACAGGCCCCGTGCAGACGAGGATGTCCGCGTGGCGGGGACTGCCCTTGAGCTTGATGCCGAAGCGCTCGATGTCGTAATACGGCGTGAGCGTGGCCAGGATCTCGATGTCACAGCCGTTGCACGAGCCGCTGTTGAAGTGGATGATCCACGGCGAGTTGACGCGCGCCCAGGTGGTGATGCCGGTCACGACCTTGTTGATAAAGTTTGGAGTTGTGATCATGATTACATCTCATTTCTGGTGGTTGAGTATCGAAACCACCAATCTCAAGACAACTTCTTTTCACTCGAACCTGTTGGTTTCGGTTCGCCCCTCGAAGAACATTCGGGGCTACTCAACCAACGTTGTTTCTATCCAAGCATCAAGGCGATCAGCGCCAGGATCAGGCCGCCGATGTAGACACCGGTAAACGGCGAGAAACCGCTGGTGCCGATCATCAGCACACCCAGGTGCAGCACCGCGAAGAACAACGCCACCTTGAAAAACGGACGGTAGCCGGGCGCGGCGGGTTGGGAGTCGTGTTCCTCGCCGCCTGCATATTTTTCACGCTTGCTGGCGTTGGCCTTGCCGCGCACCGCAACGGCGCGCCCGATCAGCGACAGGATGGCAACCAGCGCCATGTAAAAAGTGAAGGCGATGACGGGGGAGAGAATCAGGTCAGACATGTCTTCACCATCCTATTGGAAAATGCTCATCAGAGCCGCGCCCGCAGGCTCGGTCAGTCCGTTCATCAACGACGGGAACAGGCCCAGCACGATTACCGCCAGCGCCAGGAGCAGCAGCGGCAGTTGCAGCGTCCAACTGATGGACACCGACCCCTTCTTTACCGACGTAGCGGACACGCACCGATACATGCGGTTGACCAGCGGCGCGTAGTAGGCCAGCGAGAGCACGCTGTTGAGGGCCGCAAAGACCACGAAGCTCATCAGCCAGCCGTTCCCGCTTTGGAAGCCCGCCACGAAGATCTGCCACTTGGACATGAAGCCCGCCAGCGGAGGCAACCCGCCCAGGGCCAGCAGCGCGATGCTCAGCGAAAGCGCCACCCACGGATAGCGGGTGGAGATGCCGTTCAGGTCGTGCGCCACCAGCGGACGGTGGATGCCCTGCTCGTGGAACAGCGCGTACATCGCCGCGCCGACCGCCAGAAAGGCCAGTCCCTTCATCAGCATGTGCGTGAAGAGATGGAAGGACGCGCCCTGCGCCCCCGCCGCCTGTCCGCTGACCAGGGCGATGCCCAGGCCCATCAGGATATAGCCGATGTGGCTCAGGCTGGAGAAGGCCAGCATGCGCTTGACCTGTACCTGTTGCAGGGCCAGCAGATTGCCGTACAGCATGTTCAACGCGCCGAAGCCGAGCAGCAGCCAGCCCCACGAAAGCGCGAAACCTGTCAGCGTGGAGAGGGCGCGCAGCATGGCCACCAGGCCCGCTTCGATGACCACGCCCGAAAGCATGGCGCTGATCCCGCTGGGGGCCTGCGAGTGCGCATCGGGCAGCCAGGTGTGCAGCGGCACCATCGCCACCTTGACACCGAAGCCGATGAAGAACAGCGCGCCCGCCGCCAGCAGTCCCGTCTGGTTGAGTTCCATCGTGCCGATCATCAACTGGATCTGATCCATGTCGAGGGTGCCCGTTTGCGCCAGCACCAGCGCCACGCCCAGCAGGGCCAGCACCGATCCCACCGCGCTTTGCACCACGTACTTCATGCCCGCTTCGAGCGAGCCGGGTTGTTCACGATAAAAAGCCACCAACAGATATGAAGAGACCGCCATGGCCTCGAACCAGACCCACAGGTTGAACAGGTCGTTGGCGCAGCCCAGGCCGATCATCAGGCCGATCATGGCCAGCAGCATGGCGTAGTATTTTTCCTCGCCGATCTCGCCCGCCATGTAGCGGCCCGAGAACAGGATCGCCAGCGTGCCCAGCGTCAGCACCATCGCGGCCAGCAGGAAGGTCAGGCCATCGAGCTGGATCCAGATGCTCTCGACGTTGGTGAACAGGCGCTTGCCGCCCGCCTGGAATTCCAGCCACAGGTTGACGAAGGGCCACCAGGTGGCGGCCACGGCCAGCAGGGCCAGGGCGCGCACGATCCAGCCCCGGCGGTTCAAGACCTCGGCGCGGGAAGTTAATCGCCCGAACAGGTACACCACGGGCGAAGAGACCAGTGGAATGCCGATCAAGAGGGCAAACATCGAAACATTCATGAAGCACTCCAAAGCAGGATACCCAGCACGACCACCAGGGCGCCGATGATGCCGACCACGTTCCAGTTCATCTCGCCCGTCTGCGTTTTCTGCACCACCGCAGCGGATTGGAACACCGCCTTGACGATCTGCTGATTCAACCAATCCAGGCCGAAGCTCTGGCGGCTGAGCGCCTCCAGCGCCGCGGGGACGGGGGCCGCGGCCTGTTTCCTGACCATCCAGCTGACCGCCAGCCCGAGCGCCACCACGCCCAACGCGATGTAGGTGGCAGGCGCGAGGAAGATTTCCTCGGCCAGCGCGCCCAGCGTCAGGACATGGAATTCGTGGAACGGCAGGGTATGTTCGAGCAGGGCCGAGAATCCGCCCGCGAACAGCCAGGTGGTCAGCGAACCGACCGCCAGGATGCCCAGCGAAATCTTCATGGCCGTGCCCGCGTCATGCGCGTGCAGGGACTCGCGCGGCTCGCCGAAGAAGACCATCCAGGTCATGCGCAGGGTGTAGAAAGCCGTCAGGCCCGCGCCGATCAACATGCCGACGTAAGCCCACAGCGGCGTGTGCATCAAGCCTTCTTCCAGGATCAATTCCTTGCTCCAGAAGCCGTTCATGATCGGCAGTCCCGCCAGCGCCAGCGCGCCCAGAATGAAGACGTTGCGCACGAAGGGCATCTGTTTTCCCAGCCCGCCCATTTTGCGCATGTCGCGCGTGCCCGCGCTGTGAATGACCGAACCCGCCGCCAGGAACAACAAGGCCTTGAAGACGGCATGGCTCAAGAGATGGAACTGGCTGGCAAAGATGCCACCCGCGCCGATGGCGTAGACCATGTAGCCCAACTGGCTGACGGTCGAGTAGGCCAGCGCGCGCTTCAGGTCCATGGCGGTCAACGCCATGACAGCCGTGATGAGGGCCGAGATCATGCCCACCAGCATGACCGCAAAGGTCCAGCCGGGGACATGCTCGAAGACAGGGTAGAAGCGGGCCAGCAGGTACACGCCCGCGTTGACCATCGTGGCCGCATGGATCAGGGCGCTGATGGGCGTCGGCGCTTCCATCGCGTCGGGCAGCCAGGTGTGGAACGGGAACTGCGCCGACTTGGCCGCCGCCGCCAGCAGGAAGCCCAATCCCATCACGGCCAGCAGGTTCGGGGCGATCTCGGAAGAGCGCGCCAGCAGGTCGGGGATCTGGTACGTGCCCAGCGTCGCGAACACGGTCAGGGCGCCCGCCAGCAGTCCAACTCCGCCCAACTGCGTGATGATGAGCGCCTTCATGCCGCCCGCCACCGCCTTGGGGTCATCGTTATAGAAGGAGATTAGCGCGTACGAGCACAGCGCCGTGATTTCCCAGAAGAAGAACAGGAACAGCAGGTTGCTGCTCAGCACCAGCCCCGTCATCGCGCCGATGAAGAGCAGCACGAAGGAGTAGAAACGGCCCAGTTGGTGCTCGCCCTTCATGTAGTCCACCGCGAAAATGACGGCCAGCGAACCGACCACGCAGGCGATGGCCGCCAGCGCCACGGACAGGCCGTCGGCGATGAAGGTCAGGCCGCCGAACAACTCCCCCATCGGCAGGGAGAAGGCCGCGTCACTCGAAGCCTGCGGAATGAGTAGGATGGAAAGGATGCCAGCCAGGACGGAAAAACCCACCGCCAGCCCGTGCTGCCCCTTGGGGCGGCTGTCCCCGACGCGCCAAACCACCAGCGCGCCCAACCAGGGAACAAGAATTAAAGATAAGACAAGCAGGCCAGTCATCCTAACCTCGCAGGGAAGAAATCTTCGGGATGTCGAGCGTGCCCAGGCGCATGCGCACCTGCACCGCCAGCGCCAGCGCCACCGCCGCCACGACCGTATCGGCCACGATCACCGTCGCCGCCACGCTCTCGCCGATGCCGGGATGTCCGCTGACCTTGCCCGCCGCCACAAAGGCCAGCACCACGGCCTTGACCAGCAGTTGCAGCACGATCACGATCTTGATCAGGTTGCGGGTGATGAGCAGGCCATACAGGCCGACGCCCAACAGGCAGGCCACCACAATCACAAGTAAAGTAATCAAATTCATACGGAAACCTCAATTTCGGGAGCCGTTTCGACTTTGTGCAGGCCCGCTTCCTGGTGGGCGATCACCGCGCTGACCGACTCCATCATTTCGGGTTCGATCTCGTCCTCGGTGATGGTCTTGCTCTCGGTCAACAGGCCGAGGATGCCCATCACGCCCGAGAAGATCAGCGCCATCTGGACCCAAACGTCCAGCGCGCGCTGCTTCCAGAGCACGTCCACCAACAGCAGGTCGCCCACCGCCTGCGGCAGGGGCAGCAGCGGCAGGGTCATCCAGCCGATCAGGCCCGCAGCGGCAGCCACCAGCACGAAGGCCAGCGGTTTGGGGATGATCGAAGGCGGGTCCTGCGTGTCCTCACCCACCATGCTCAGGGCGTAGACCAGCAGCACCGTCACCAGCCCCGCGCCGACGCTCAACTCGATCACGGCCACCTCGGTCGCGCCGAGCATGAACAGCATCACAGAGACCAGCGCGCTGACCACGGCCAGGAACAGCGAGGACGTCAACAGGCGCGGCGAGCGCACCGCCCGATAGGCGCAAAACACCGCGCCAAGACTTAAGATTACGTAGGGAGCGATTTCCATTTGTATAGACTCTCCATCATTCCAAGCTGCAAGTCTAGCCGTGTTATGTATCCTTGCTATGTGAAAATAATCACAATTAATCATGTAGACCTTCCTGAACTTTATGACACTTATGGGTTTCGATAAGCCAAGATGATGAGAGCATGATTGGGCTATTAGGGGAATTAAAAAAGCCAGAGGCGTGTGCCTCTGGCTCAACTACCACCCGCAGACCGGTAAGCAGGTCTATGGACTTGCTCGCCCCTATTTTTGCCTGGGAATCAACCCGCCCCCCGCCGCATACAAGATCCCCGCAATGAAAAAGAAAAACTTGATCGAGGCGCAGACCGCCGCCAGTCCAGGCCAGGGATCGGACGCCCCATACGAGAGGATGTGCCACAGCGCGAAGTTCTCGACCGCATCGAACAGCGCCGCCAGGAACGCCCCCCAGCCTGCCGCCGCCCCGAGGGAACGCAGCCAACCCTGATGCCGTCCCGCCGCCAGCAGCGTCGCCAGGGCAATGAAAATCGCATAGATCGGCATGAACAGGTAATCGAAGCCCAGGCCGAAGGCGACATTCAAACGGGCGGACTCATCCCACGAGGCCAGCATCGCCGCCGACTTTTCGACCGTGCCCGCCAACTCATACGAGACGATGCCGTTCGGCGCGGCGGGGGTTTTCATCGGCGTGTCCAGGGCCTGGAAAATGGCGAACATCCCCAGGGTCAGGAGCAGGAAGGTGAAGAAAAGCTGCTTGCGGGAATCGCGGTGAACAAATTCCAATGGATGTTGCATGATCCCTCCCAGCGTTAAACGTTCAACGTTTTTCGATAGACGCGATTGTTCTTATATTCCACGCCGTTCAGGTTCTTGAGGTCGGCGCGCATCTGTTCAGTGGTCTCGGCCACCTGGGTCATCTCCACATGCTGGAATTGGTTGAAGCCCAGCAGGGTCTGTCCCATTTCGTAATAGAGGATGGCGTTGCCCCCGTGTCCCTGGAACTCGGGCAGGATGCCCATGCCGTTGACCGCGACCGTGTGGGTGCGGCGCATCTCCAGCAGAAGGCCCGCCAGCGTGAAGGGATTGAGCTTCCCCCGGGCGCGCTGCAAGGCGGCAGACACATCGTGGAAGGCGAACAGGAAGCCGACCACCTCCTCTTCATGCACAATGACCTTGATCAATCGATGGTCGGCCACGGTCATGATATTCTCGACCACAAAGTCGATCTCACGCGGGGTGAAGGGGTAATACTCCCAGTTTCGGACGAAGGCTTTGTTGTATGCCTCGCCGATGCGCGGCGCCCACTGCAACAATTCCTTTTTATTCTTGAAGCGCTTCACCTGCAAATGCCCGCGCTCCATGGCGCGCTGGGCAATGCGCCCCACGCGCTCGGGAATCTTGAAATTATCGGCAGGCAGATAGCAGGAAACAAAATCCACTTCCTTGACGAAGCCCTGCGCCTCCACCAGAGTCTGGTAATAGGCGAAGTTATACACCAGCATGGTCATGGTCTGACGGTGCTCCTGTCCCAGCACCTGCACCCCGTACCCGTCGAGCGGACCCATGCCCTTCGGGCCAACCACGCTATCCAGGCCGCGCGCCCTGGCCCAATCGAAAATCGTGTCGAACAAGGCCGTGGCGGCCTCCAGGTCGTTCTCACATTCGAACAGGTAGAAATCGACTTCCTTTGTCTTATGATACTGATTGTAGGGCTTGTTCTCGATGGCGGCGATGCGCCCCACGTCCCGCCCATCGCGCACGGCCAGGAAAAAATCCACATCCGAATGCTCATGGAAGGGATGTTTCTGACGATTTAGTTGGTTATACGCATCCACGTCCAGCGGCGGCACCCACTGCGGGCAATCCTTATAGAGGCGATGAGGCAATTGCACAAAACGGCGCACCTGGGCTTTGTTGGCGGTATCCACTTTTTCGATGCTGAGCATGGGTGGCTCCTTAAAAAGAGATGAGTACAGACTTAAGTATATAACAGAAAAAGCGCGGACGGGTTACTCTCGGTGGAACGCAGGTTGTGCTGCAAACATTGTTCACGGTTGCGCTGTTCGAGAGGTTCAGTGTTACTTTCGAAGACGTTGATTAAGTTTATTCCGCTCGCGGCATTCCCCCTCGGGGCCTTGTTCGCGCCACAGGCGGCGGGCGGCAAAAACCTCCCGACCCGTTTCGCTTGCCATCCGCCTTTTGCAAGCATATAATCTTCATAGACAAGAAACGAGTCTCGCGCCGCGTCGATTTGGGGCGGATGGCTGTGTTCGAGGGCCATGCCGCGCGTTGAAAGCGAAGGGCCAGAATGTCCGATTGGAAGTCCAGCCTGCCGCATGCCTGGCAGCTAACCGGGTTGCCCAACATTCCCGAAACATTCGAGACGGTCTATGTATTTCACATTGGGCATGTGGACTACATCATTCCAGAGGGGCAACAGGAAGTCTACCTGCACATCCCCGAAATTCCAGCCCGCGACGCCGAAGGACGCCCGTTGCATCCCGAACAGGCCGAATGGATCGAACGGATCCTGGCAGGGCAGCGCATCCACGCCCGCGACATTTGGTGGTCGCATTGGCAATTCGCCTCGGCAGAAGACGCCCAGGCCTTCGAGCGTCACCTGCAAGCCCTGGGCGCAACCCCCATCCTGGACAAACAGCCCCCCACCCCGAAAGGAGAGAACGCATGAGCGCCTATGCCGAACGGCAGGAATTCAAGGACCTGGCCTGGTTCAACGTCAATGCCGTGACCTTGATCGCGGGCCTGCCCGTCAAAATTCGCGGAGCAGGCAGGTTCTCGCTCTGCGTCGTGAACGCGCAAGCCCTGGAGCTCGCCATTCCCAACCCCGCCGAGATCGAGCGGGTGCGTTCCATCCTGGCGGATGTTTTCGATGACGCGGTCGCCCGTCTCGATGTGACCCACAAGGGCCAGGTCCCGACGCTCAAGGGGACAATGGAGGCGGACCTGCGCCGGCTGGCCGCGCCAAAGTTCGAGGCGCTCGGCCTGCAGCTCACCCAATTCACGCTCGAACAATGGATGCCCACCTAGCCGCAGGCGAAGCATCAATGCCAAAAAGAAAGGGTAGTGGTAATTTGATAAGTGACGTGGCGCGGAATGGCATTCCGCGTACCCGTGATTTGGCGGGATACCATCCCGCCCCACGGAAATCATCACTTCGTTTATGCCACTACCAAAGAAAGGATGTCTTCCACCAATGAATGAGACCAACAAACAACGCCCCGCCCTGTCGTCATGGCTTCGGGGAATGCTGCTGGCCCTGGCGCTGCTGACCTCGCCTGCCCTGTGCTGCGGCGGCGCGCAATTGCTGGATGCGCTGCCCGCGTCGCCGCTGGACTTCGGCCTAAATCTGTTCGAGGGTGGCGCGCGCGTGGAGAACCAGACTTCGCAGACCGTATATGTAACCGCCGTCACGACCGCCAGCGGCGCGCCGCGCGTCATTCCACAAAACGCGGGCTTCCGCCAGCGCGATATTCCCGTTGCGCCGCAGGGCGCGGTCACATTGCAATACGATGCGGCCGACTCCCCCCTGGCGGGAATCGTGGTCTGTCTCCATGCGCAGGATTGCCGCCTGCTGCCCGCAAACGCTTCGGGGCTGTACGAGTTGGGCGCATACGAAAGCCTCCAACCCCTGGACGCGGATTGGAGCGATGCGCTGCGGGCAGCGCCGAGCTATCAGTACGGCAGCCTGGCAATGCTGGCGCTGGGCTGCGCGCCCGTGTTTCTTTTTACAGCCTGGTTGTATTGGACCTGGCATGAAAAGAAAAAAGCCCATCCCGCCAAAGCGGTGGGATAAGCCCGGGGCGCCCTGCCAGTTGGCCCGTGGGATTGCGTCCTTCATTCACAGACAGTGCGAGGCAACATGGAACAAGAACAGGAACTCGAAGCATTGCGCCAGGAAGCCCGTCAGGGAATTCTCGACTTGCAGGACCAGGTTCCGTTGGCGTGGGTCACGAAACAGCTGGGCAGGGCCTTCAAACCCAACAGCCTGGGATACTGGCTGTCGGTCATCGTTTTCTTGAACCTCATCCTGCTGGTCCCTTTGGTTTTGGCTGCCATGACATGGGAGGATTTTGCGCAACTATCCCTGATTTGGAAAGCCAACATCACCGCTGTGGGCATCGTCACCCTGGGCGCCATCATGGCCCACTTCGCCGCCCAAATCCTGCTGGAAGATACAGCCAACAAGATCGTCCCCAAGGTCGACAGCGCCGATGACCTATCGAAACTGCTTGCCTGGCTGCGGAACAGCTGGTCGCCGCAAAGCGTATCGATGTTCGTGCTGCCTTTTTTCATCTTCTGGGCGGCGCTATCGACGACAACCGCCAGCATCTTCCTGCGTCAGTTCATCGGAATCCGCTTTATGCTGGCCTATATTCCCACCGGTATCCTGGCTGGCCTGGCCCTGTACATCCCCATTTGGACGAATTTTGCGGTCGCCAACCTGAAAAACTATCGCTACGAAATGAACGCCTTTTCTCCGGCCGATTCGGAAATTCTCAGCGCCGTCTCCGGAATGATGTCGAAGGGCATCTACATGCAAGCGGCGGTCCTGGGCGTAATCACCCTGGTTTCCACATCCAGCCTCATCAGCCAGGAGTTCAGAACCTTGTTCTCCCTGCCGATCCTGGGATTTGCCTGGCTGGCGATCATCACCCAATATCTCCTGACCCATTCCACCCTGGAGACGATCACCCAGCGCACAAAATGGAAAACGCTGAATAAAATCCAGGCCAGGATCAACCAGATCGAGGCGACGGGAGACCTGTCGGACCAGGAGACGGCTGAGCGCCTGCTGCGCCTGGTGGATATTCACAAGCAGGTGCTGGCCTCCAAGGCAGACCGCTTCGACCTCAAGTCATTCTCGACCCTGTTCAGCCAGCTCATGCTGCCTCTGCTGGGTTTGCTGCTGGGAAATTTCGACAAGCTGATGCAGCTGCTAAACAAGTGACCCACCCGTTGGTTTTTCAAGACGCGCGCGGGCGGCCAGCCCTGCCGTAGGAACGTCCCTTCCAGGCGGGGCCGCCGCGCGCCTGCCAGATCAGAGCCTGGAAAGCAATTGCGGTCATCAACAGCACCGAGACCGGCAGGAGCAGCGCATCCAGGATGCGCTGGCGGGTGACGCGGGCGGTCAGTGCGCGCACCAGGATACCCAGTAGGATCAGCCACAGGGCGCGCGCATCCCCGCCCAACAGCCAGGCCCAGGGCAGCAGGAAGACCGTCCAGTGAAACAGGGTGGAAAGCAGAAGCGGAATGACCCCGCCGTGCCCCGCAATGATGTTCTTTGCAAAGCCGTCCCGCACCCCGGGCCAGTCCGCGTACATGCGCGTGGTCACCAGCCCGGCCGCATCGGCCAGGCGCAGGCGCAGGCCCGCGCGTTTGATCGCGCCCGCCAGGGCCATATCCTCCACGATCACCGAATGCACAGCGGCATGTCCGCCAATCCGCTCGTAGGCCGCGCGTCGAAAGGCCAGGCATTGTCCGTTGGCGGCGGAAAAGACCGGCCAGGGGATAAAATGCACGGCCCACACGGGCAGGTAGCCCAGCACAGCCAGGGCCATTAGCGGCACCACCAGGCGCTCGGCCAGGCTCCCGGTGCGCTGGGTGGGAAAGACGGCCAGCAGGTCAGCGCGGGAGCGGGAGAGCTGCGCCGCGATGGCCGCCAGGGCTTGCGGCGACCAGGACACATCCGCGTCGGTGAAGAGCAGCAGGTCGCCGCGCGCCGCCTCGGAGAGTTGCTGGCAGGCCCAGTTCTTGCCGATCCAGTCTGCGGGCAGGGGTTGTCCGCGCAGCAGACGGAAGCGGGGGTCGCCCTGGGCGGCTTCCAGCGCCCGGTCGGCGGTGTCGTCGGTCGAGGCGTCGTCGAGCAGGAGCAGCTCGAAGCGCGGATAGGCCTGGGCCAGGAGCAGGCCCACGGTGCGCGCCACGCGGGGGGCCTCATCCCGCGCGGGGACGAGGATCGAGACGAAGGGCGGTTCGCTTTCCGCTGCGCGCGCATCCAGGCGCGGAAAGGCCAGCGCGTTCAGGATGGAGACCAGGGCCATGAGGGTCAGCGCAGAGGCGGCCAGAAACAACAACAGCTCGTGGATCATGCGGATTGCCTCCAGAGCAGGAAAGCCGCCATTGGGACGTATACGCCCCAGAAGACGGGTTCACCCGCCAGCCAGAGTCCCACCGACAGGGAGGCCAGGGCGGCCAACACGGCCCAGGCCGGGCGCTTCGTCAGCAGGAAAACCAGGATGAGCGGCGGCAGGATGAAGAGCGGCATCTGCCAGAGGGTCAGGCCGATCCACACGCCCAGAGAAACGGCCAGCGCCTTGCCGCCGCGAAAATTTAGGAAGGGAGAGAAGGCGTGGCCGAGCATGGGCGCCAGGGCGATGGGCGCGATCTCCCAGCCGCGCCAGCCGAAGACGAACCAGGCCAGGCCGACGGGAAAGGCGCCCTTGGCGATGTCGAGCGCGAAGGCGGAAATACCCACCCGCCATCCGCCGGCCTTGAAGGCGTTGGTCGCGCCCGGGTTGCGGTCGCCGATCTCGCGCGCGTCGCGTCCCGCCCAACGGCTGAGCCAGACGGAGAAGGGCAATGCACCGCAGAGAAAAGAGAACAGGGCATAGAGAGTGGTCAAGAGCAGGGATGGATTCATCGCGTCTCCCGGAGATGGGCGCGGAGGGCGGGCCATGCAAACAGTCCCATGCCCACGAAGCCAAAGGCGGCCGGCCCGGGCAGGTTCCAAAAGAAGGCCTGTCCGATGGACTGCAGGACCCAGGTGATGACGTAGACGGCCAGCAGACTGCCGCGCGGCAGGTCCCCTGGCATGCAGACATACGAAATGATGAAAGAGACCAGAAGCCAGCCGAAGTAATTGAGCAGGGGAATGCCGAAATAGACGCCAGGTTCATACCAACGCCAGAAATCCCAGGCGACCATTTGCGGGTCGAGGAACAGGTCCCAGGCGGTGAAGGCCAGCGCCGCAGTCAGGGCCTTGAGCCAGCGCGGCCCGCGCGGAACCAGCAGGCCGGCGGCAGCCCAGGCGGGCGGCAGCATCATCAGCCAGGCCAGCGGAATGAGCAGCGGCACGTCGCCCAGCTGCGGCTGGAGCAGGTCGGTGTAGGAATAGCGCCCAAAGGGCAAGCCGGTGTGACTGCCGATAAACTCGGCCAGCCAGGCCAGGGGCGGGACGCCTGCCAGGGGCAGCATCCGCCGCCAGCCCCGCCCGATGAAGGGCGCCAGCACCGCGGCGGTTTGTGTCAGCACCCCCGCCTGGATGGCCCAGCGCATGGCCGCATCCCCCCAGGTCCAACCGACGATGGGGGTCAGCAGCATGGTCGCCACCCACAGGATGAAGACGAACCACACACTCTTGGGCAAGGATCGGATGTGTACCTTCCGCAGCAAGCGCGCCTCCTGAAAAATATTGTTTCGCGAAAACCCTGACGACCAGAAACAGCGGAATTATACCGATGCGGCAGTTTCGATGATTGGAGTCCAAAGTCTCCCGACTTTGGATGTCAACGACAGACTGCAATGAAAAACGAACTTGAATTCCCCCGAGCGCCGGCCTACAATGAGGCAGGGTTGGGTCATCATTGAAACGTTCACTGCCGCGATTCCAATCCAGCCCCAAAGGTACTTATGTACAAGCGCATTGCGGGCCTGATGGCCTGCCTGTTTCTGCTTGCCAGCCTGGGATTGAACGCGCCGGGCGGGGCGGCGCTCTCCCCCGCCTTCCGCGTGTCGGTCGCTTCGGACGGCGCGCAAGCCGATGACGGTTCCCGTCGGCCCGCCATTTCCGCGGATGGCCGCTACGTGGTTTTCGAGTCGGCGGCCGCCAACCTGGTGGACGGGGACACCAACGATGCCGAGGATATTTTCCTGCACGACCGCATCAGCGGCGAGACCAGCCGCGTCTCGCTCAACTCGACGGGCCAACAGGCGGACGGAGGCTCGAACTTCGCCGCCGTGTCGGCGGACGGGCGCTACATCGCTTTCATCTCCAGCGCGACCAACCTGGTGGACGGGGATACCAACGGCGTGGATGATGTTTTCGTGCGCGACCGCCAAACGGGCCTCACGCGGCGCGCCTCGGTCAACTCGCTTGGTGAACAGGGCAGCGACTACAGCGACCAGGCCCCCGCCCTCTCCGCCGACGGACGCTTCGTGGCCTTCCACTCGACCGCCTCCAACCTGGTGGACGGGGATACCAACGACGCCGGCGACATCTTCGTCCACGACTTCCAGACCGGCCTGACCGAGCGGGTTTCCGTCTCCAGCGCCGAGGCCGAGGCGCAAGGCAGCGCGCTGAACCCATCCATTTCGGCGGATGGGAACCTGGTGGTCTTCTCTTCGCGCGCCGCCAACCTGGTGGATGGCGACACCAACGCCAGCGTGGATGTCTTCGTGCGCGACCGCGCGGCAGGCCTCACTACCCGCGTCACGGTCAACTCGGACGGCGCCGAGGCAGACCGGGGCGGCTCGGACCCCGACCTGTCGGCGAACGGCCGCTACGTGGTCTTCTCCTCCGCAGCCAACAACTTGATGGACGCGGACAACAACGGCTATCCCCAGGTCTTTCTCCACGACCGGCAGACGGGCCAGACCACGCTGGTTTCCTCCTACGAAGACTACGGTCCGCTGGTGGGCTGGGCCGAAGCGCCTGTCGTCTCGACGGATGGACGCTACGCGGCCTTCGAGTTCGACGAGAAAGGTGACGGCCTGCCCGGCCGCCGCATCTACCTGCACGATTGCATCACAGGCGCAACCATGAGTGTGGCGCCCGGCTACGATGAAACCGACTCTTCCCACAGTCCCGCCATCTCCGCAGACGGGCGCTTCCTGGCTTTCATGTCCGATTCGGAGCACATCGTTCCCGACGATACCAACGGCGTCGGCGACATCTTCGAGCGGGAACTGCTCACACCTGTCGTCAAGACCTACACATCCAGCGCGGTCTACGATGGCTGGATCATCGAATCGGGTGAAGACAGCGGGAAGGGCGGGCGCGTGGATGGCAGCTCCCCCACCCTGTACCTGGGCGACGCAGCCAACGACCGCCAATATCGCGCGCTGCTTCACTTCGACACCGCCTCACTGCCCAACAACGCCGTCATCACCCGCGCCGTGCTCAAGATCAAGAAGCAGGGCCTGACCGGCGGCAATCCATTCAACACGCTGGGAACGCTGTGGGTGGACATTCGCAAGCCATTCTTCGGCCCCGCCGCGACGTTGGAGACCTCCGACTTCGAGGCGGCCGCCAGCCTGGAAGCGGCGGGCGCCTTCGGCCCGGGCCTGAGCGGCGGCTGGTACACCACCGAGCTGCACCCATCGGCGCTGGCCTTCATCGATCCCTATGGCGCGACCCAGGTGCGCCTGCGTTTTGCCCGCGACGACAACGACAACCAGGAAGCGGATTTTCTGAGGTTATTCAGCGGCGATGCGAATGAGGGTGACCGCCCATATCTCCACCTCGAATACTACACACCCGTCGAAAAATATCCCACTGTGCAGGCCATTCAACGCGCCTCACCCAATCCCGATGGAACGGGCACGGTGGCCTATACCGTGGCTTTCAACGAAGCCGTGACCGGCGTGGACGCAAGCGACTTCGCCCTGGTCACGCGCGGCGCGGTGGAAGCCTCGCTGGCCGGGGTCAGCGGCTCGGGCGACACGTGGAGTGTGCTGGTTGACATCACCGCCTCTGGCGGCACGCTGCGCCTGGACCTGCGGGACGACGACAGCATCCAGGACGAAAATCTCAGGAACCTGGGCGGCGACGATCCGGGCAACGGGGACTTTACGACGGGCGAAGCCTACTCCGTCGGCCAGCCAGTCTTTGCGGATGTGCCCTTTGAGCATTGGGCCTGGATGTGGATCCAAAGCGTATACCAGGCGGGCATCACGGGCGGCTGCGGGGATGGAAACTACTGTCCCGGCCAGAGCGTCACGCGCGCGCAGATGGCCGTCTTCCTCGAACGCGGCATGCACGACGCAGACTTCACCCCTCCACCTGCCAGCGGAACCATTTTCGGCGACATCCGCGCCGATCACTGGGCGGGCGCATACATCGAGCAACTGGCCGCCGATGGCATCACGGGCGGCTGCGGAGATGGGAACTATTGTCCCGACCAGGTGATCGACCGCGCGCAGATGGCCGTCTTCCTGCTGAGCGCCAAACACGGTCACGCCTACACTCCGCCCCCCGTGGACGGGGACACGGGCTTCGCCGACGTGCCCGTCGATTACTGGGCTGCCGCCTGGATCAAACAACTGGCAGTGGAGGGCATCACCGGCGGCTGCGGCGGCGGGAACTATTGTCCCAGCCAGGCCGTCACCCGCGCACAAATGGCCGTCTTCCTGCAAATCGCCTTCGGCCTGCCCCTGCCGTAACCCCGCTTTTAGATTCCAAAGTCTCCCGGCTTTGGGAATGACAGGGATGGTTTCGACTAAAAAATCAAGGCCCCTGGCGGGGCCTTGATTTTATTTGTTCTCTTCCTTTTTCTCTTCGCTCTTCGCCTCGTCTTCCTTGTTGGTCAACCCATCGCGGAAGTTGCGGATGCTCTGGCCGAGTTCACCGGCAATCTTGCCGATGCGGCCAGGCCCAAACAATAAAAGGACGATCACGAGCAGAATCAGGATTTCCGGCAAGCCAAATCGCGGGATCATGGTTTCTCCTTACTTGAATTCGAGGGCAACTATACCACCCTCGCGGGGTTTTGCCTATGCCTTGCTGCCCCAGATCAGGCCTTCCAACATGCGGGCCAGTCGGCGCAGGAAGGAGCGGATGCGTCCCAGGGTGCGATAACGCTGCGGGCGCACCTTGCGCTCCGAGGGCAGCGGACCCGTCCATTCAGCGGCCACCGCGCCCCAGGTCAGGCCGCCGCCGAAGCCGACCATGACGATGCGGTCGCCGGGTTTGATCCTGCCGTCTGCGGCGGCTTCCACCACGGCAATCGGAATGGAGGCGGTGGACGTGTTGCCGTAGCGTTCGAGGTTGACGATAAATCGCTCCATCGGGAGTTTGAGTCCGCGCGCCGCCGCTTCGATGATGCGCAGGTTGGCCTGGTGCGGCACAATCCACTGCACTTGTTCGAGGGTCAGCCCCGAGGCTTCGAGCGCCTCGCGGGTGGAGGAGGCCATCACGCGCGTGGCAAAACGAAAGACCTCGCGCCCGTCCATGCGGATGAAATGGCTGCCGGCATGGATGGTGGCTTCGGCGGCGGGCATGCGGCTTCCGCCGGCCGGGATCTCGAGCAGGTCGCTGCCCGAGCCGTCCGAACGCATGACTCCCGAGAGCACGCCCCCGGGCTTGTCGCTGGCTTGCAGCACGAAGGCACCCGCCCCGTCCCCAAACAGGATGCAGGTGTTGCGATCCTTCCAGTTGACGAAACGCGAAAGCGTCTCCGCGCCGACGACCAGCACGGTCTTCGACGACCCGCTCTTGATGGACTGGGCCGCCAGGTTAAGGGCATAGACGAAGCCCGAACAGGCCGCGGAAAGATCGAAGGCGCCCGCCTTGTCCGCGCCGATCAGGTCCTGGATCAGGCAGGCCGTCGCGGGGAAAATGTGCTCGGGCGAGGAGGTGGCGCAGATGATCAGTTCCACGTCGCCCGGCTTGACGTTGGCGACTTCCAATGCCTTAATCGCCGCCTCGGCTCCCAGGGTCGAAGAGAATTGATTCTCACGGGCGATGCGGCGTTCGCGGATGCCCGTGCGTTCGCGGATCCACTGGTCGTTGGTGTCCACGATCTTCGCCAGGTCATCGTTGGTCAGCACCGGCTCCGGGACCGACATGCCCCAGCCCGTAATGTGTGCAAACGGCATAAATACCTCTGAATCTAGTGCTTGTGAGCCGCGGGTCTTTACGGCCAAACGATCTCCCGGAAACGGGAGGCCGCCTTGGGCTGGCGGTTTTGGCGCGCAACAAAACGCCGCTCGACCACCGGCCCCCGCAAGGAGGGTTACTTGTATCGGCTCAAAATCAGCGTGGCGTTGTGGCCGCCGAAGCCGAAGGAATTGGACATGACGTGTTCGGGTTGGGACGCGCGCGGCTGATTGGGCACGTAGTCCAGGTCGCAATCGGGGTCGGGGGTGCTGTAATGTACGGTGGGCGGCAGGATATTGTGCTCGAAGACTTTCACGCAGGCGGCGGCTTCCACCGCGCCCGAAGCGCCCAGCAGGTGCCCGGTCATGGATTTGGTGGAGGAAACAGCCAGGCGGCGGGCATACTCGCCAAAGACCGACTTGATGGCAGCCGTCTCGCTCTTGTCGTTCAGCGGCGTGGATGTGCCGTGGGCATTGATGTAGCCAATGTCCTCAGGCCGAAGGTTGGCATCCTTCAGCGCCAGGCTCATCGAGAGGGCCGCACCCACGCCGTTCTCGGCAGGCGCGGAAATGTGATGCGCGTCGTCGGTGGTGGCATAACCCTTGAACTCGCACAGGATCCGCGCGCCGCGCGCCAGGGCAGACTCCTCGGCTTCGAGGATCAGGATGCCCGCGCCCTCGCCCATGACGAAACCGTCGCGGGTCTTGTCGAAGGGACGCGAAGCCGTCTCGGGGGAATCATTGCGGGCCGACAGCGCGCCCATCACGTTCATGCCCGCCATGGCCAGCGGTACAATGGCCGCCTCGGCCCCGCCCGCGATCATGGCATCGGCTGCGCCGCGGCGGATCATGGCGGCGGCCTCACCCAGGGCATTGGTGCCCGTGGCGCAGGCCGTGACGACGGCCATGTTGGGACCGCGCGCGCCCACACGGATGGCAATCACGCCGGCCGCCCCATCCGAGATCATCATCGGCACCAGGAAGGGGCTGACGCGCTCGGGGCCGCGTTCGCGCAGCACCTCGGCCTGTTCGAGCAGGGTGCCAATCCCGCCGATGCCCGTACCGATCAGGATGCCGATACGGTCACGGTTCGACTCGTCGATGGCCAGGCCGGCCTGCGCCAGGGCTTCCAGCGTGGCAACGACGGCGAATTGGGTGAAGCGGTCCATCCTGCGCGCCTCGCGCGCGCCAAAATGCGCCGCGGGATCGAAGCCCTTGACCTCGGCAGCGAAACGGGTCTTGTGGCGGCTGGCATCGAACAGGGTAATGGGGGCCGCGCCCGATTTCCCCGCCAGCAGGGCCTCCCAGGTCTCGTTCATGGTGTTGCCGACCGGGCTGATACAGCCCAGGCCGGTGATCACGACTTTTCGTTGCATCGCATCTCCTATTAAAAAGGCAGGACAAGAGGTCATCTTGTCCCACAGACTACAAAAAACTATAACACGGCTTGTCGAAAAGCGATACGCCCCCGCTTGTGCAATACCCGCGGGTGAAAATTGCGCATTCCGCCCTTTAAAAAACGCAATTTTCACCCAAGCGCGGTATAACGCAAATTGACAATTTGCGCTACGCGGGGTGGGCCAATTTCCACACCTGCTGGATGTGGATGCGGTCGTGGGTGGACATGAATCCGGCCAGTTCCTGCAGGCTGGTCGGGCCAAAGATCGAGTGGCGAGCCTTGCGCAGCCAGTCCGCCTCAGCCAGGGATTTGAGCGTGGAGAGGGTTTCGAGGCGCGCGGCCAGGAATTCCTGGAAGGCGGCGCGGCCGTCCTGCGCAAGATAATTACGCTCGTCGGCCCAGGCGTCGGTGTTGCGCGAGGGGATGAAGGGGTCGTCTTCGTTCAGCAAACGCTGGAGGCGCGGCTGGTTGACCTCGCGCTCGGTGTCGCGCAAATGGCACAGGACTTCGGTCAAGGCCCATTCGGCGGGAGCGGGCCGCGAGGTCCAGGCCCGGGCGGGAGTTTCCTCCAACAGGGAGGCCAGCGCGGCAGGCGTGGAGGTCATCAGGGCCAGGATGGCGCCTGTCGAGCTGAAATCCGCTTCGAGGCTTTTCACATCCACCGACTCCAGCCAGCGGCGCAGGTCGGCAATCGAGCCGCGGCCGGTCGAGACAGGGTCGTCCGTCTTGGGCGCATCCGTGTTGACCCAGAAGGTGGGCAGGCCCAGCACCTGGGCGGGAGCCAGATCGCGCAAGGCGTCGTTGCCGACCATCAGCACGGGGCCTTCGGGCCAGCCCAGCCGCCCGAGGAATTCGGCAAAATACATGGGGTGTGACTTGGTGAAGTGGAAGGTTTCGTAGGAGGAGATCAGCGCAAAGCGGTACTCTTCGGGAGCCAGGCCGGCAAAGCGCAGGCGGTGCAGGGTGGCCTTGAGCGGGAAGAAGGGATCGGTGGCGACAGCCACGCGGTAGCCTTTGGCGAAGGCCCATTGCACCAGTTCGACCGCCTCGGGGCGTTTGCCGGTCAGCGCGCCCAGGTCGGGAAAGACCTCATCGTAGAATTGTTCGATGAGCACCCGCAGGGTATCCTGGTCCACGCCGAGTTTGGGAAAGAACTTCCCGTCGAAGACCTCGCGCAGGGTGCGGGACGGGTCCTCGCTGGCCATCATGGCGCGCGTGCCCGATACCAGCGCGGGCAGCATCGACTCGGGCGCGACGCGCGACGCCATGTGCGCCGACAAGGCCTGGAAATAGGCGGGAATGAAGGCATCCAAGTTGGTATCCAACAAGGTGTCATCCAGGTCGAACAGTAATGTAAGCATGGCTATTCTTTGAGTTTGAACTCGAAGGGCAGTCCGTGACATTCCCCGCAGCCGACATGCGGTTCGGGCACGTCGCGGTGGGATTTTTCGCAATAGGCCGTGACCTGCACGCGGCGCTGCAACCAGGCCGTCAGCGGACGGGTCACCGTTCCGCGCAGGCGCATGAACTGGCAGGCATTGGCAATTTCAATGGACGGCACAGGGCAGGTCTTGCACAGATCGGGCGTCCACTGCTGGTTGGCGGCCTTGAGCAGGCGGCACTCCTCCACGTTGCGGCCGCGATAGTAATCCCCAAAGAAGTATGAACATTCTTTGCCGACAGGAGTGCGCATGAAGTCTCTCTGGAAAAGGCGACAGTCCCCGTAGAAGCGACTGTCGCCTTGCGGAATCGGTTACACGCGGGTGACGTATTCGCCCGTGCGGGTGTCGACGCGGATGCGGTCGCCGACTTTGACGAATTGCGGGCACTGCACCTGCAGGCCGGTGTTGGTGGTCACCTTCTTGGTCACGCCCGTGGCCGTGTCGCCGCGGATGGCCATTTCGGCGTCGGTCACTTCGAGGTCGACCGAGGTGGGCAGTTCGATGTCGAGCGGTTCGCCCCTATAAAAGGTCAGCTTGACTTCCATCTCGGGGATCAGGTAGAGCGCATCGTCGCCGAGCATTTCGGCCTTGATGGCGGGCTGCTCGAAGGTCTCGTTGTCCATGAAATGATAGAAATCGCCGTCCGTGTAAAGGTATTGAACGTTGTGGAAGTCGAGGCGCACATCCTGCACGGACTGGCCCGAGGAGAAGGTGCGCTCGATATTGGCGCCCGTCAGCAGGTTGCGGGCCTTGATGCGGATGTTGGCGTTGCCGCGGCCGGTCTTGTTATGACTGTAATCCAGCACCTTGTAGAGCGAACCGTCCATTTCAAAAGTAACGCCCTTGCGAAGTTCATTTACGTCGATCATGTGCTTTCTTTCCTTATTTGGTGAGGTTGCAAACGGGCGGATTATAGCCCAATGTGAGCGGGGAAGGCAAGAGCAACTAATGCCCGGCGTCCTCGTCGCGCAGGAGTTTGACGGCGTGTTCGAGCACGGGCAGCACGACCTGCAAATTCTCGACCGCGCCCTTGGGACTGCCGGGCAGGTCGATAATCAGCGTCCGTCCGCGGATGCCCGCCATGAGGCGCGAGAGCATGGCATGCGGGGTGATCTTCAAACTGGCGGCGCGCATGGCTTCGGCCAGGCCGGGCGCTTCCTTTTCGATTACGTCGCGGGTGGCCTCGGGGGTCACGTCGCGCGGGGCGAAGCCGGTCCCGCCCGTGACCAGGATGACGTCCACGTCGCGGCTGTCGGCCCAGGCGCGCAGTTGGTCGGCCAGCGCGGAACGGTCATCAGGCAGGATCGCCGTCCGAACCACCGACCAGCCCGAGGCGCGCACCAGGTCCGCCAGCGCGGGACCGGAGGCGTCGGGACGTTCGCCGCGCGCGGAGCGGTCGGAGGCGGTCAGGATCGCAAAGCGGATTTCCATCAGGACAATTCCTTGCCGAACATGCGCACGGTCTGCATCTCGCTCCAGCCGCGCTTTTCGTAATACTGCGCAGCCTCATCATTGCCTTGCATAACCAGCAGATAACACTTGAGGCAGCCTTTGGCGCGCAAACGGGCCTCGACCTCAGCCATCAAAACGGAGGCGATGCCCTGGCTGCGGAATTCACGCTTCACGGCCAGGTGGTAGAGCATCCCACGCCGCCCGTCGAAGCCGCCGAGAAGCGAACCGACGACCTCCCCATCCACCTCGGCCAGCAGAAACAGGTCGGGGTCGCGGGCGGTCTTCTTCTCGATCTCTGCGAGGCTGTCGGAACGGCCCACACGCACGCCCTTTTCCATGCTTTCCCACAGGGCGCGCACGGCAGGGTAATCCTGCGGATGACGGTATGGACGAATGGAAACTGCCATCACGCGGGATGAATTACCTTTTTGAGCGTATTCATCAGGTCATCGGGCATGTACGGCTTGAGCAGGAAATCGGTCGCGCCGCGCCTGAGGCACTCTTCGCGCAAGTTGAGGCCCGAGGTCATGACCACGTTCAATGCCTTGGTGGCATCGTCGGCGCGCAATTGGTCTAGGATCGCCAGGCCATCCTGGCGGGATAGATGCACATCCAACAGCAGAACGCTCGGATGCTCCGCGCGCGCCGCAGCGGGGACATCTGCATCTGCATCCACGGACACCACCTGGTACCCTTCCATTTTTAAAAGCGTCTTCAACAGGGACACCATGATGGTGTCATCTTCTGCCAGCAGGACTTTTTCCATTTTTCTTGATAGCTGCCTTTACTGATTTGTTTTTTTCTGCCGGCTTTTTTCCAGCGGATTTCGATTTGGTGTTGGACTTGGCTGGCTCGGACTTGGCCGGCTTGGGCGCTTCGAGAGCGGCCGCAAGCACGTCGTCCACGGTGTCGACCAGCACGAATTTCATGGCCTCTCGGATTTCCGCGCTCACGTCCTCCAGGTCCTGTTCGTTGCGCCTGGGCAGGATGACCGTCTTGAGGCCGTTGCGATGCGCGGCCAGCACCTTTTCCTTGACGCCGCCAATGGGCAGGACCTGACCGCGCAGCGTAATCTCGCCCGTCATGCCAACCTGCGGCTTGACCTTGCGGCCCGAGAGGAGCGACACCAGCGAGGTGGCCATGGTCACGCCAGCCGAGGGGCCGTCCTTGGGCTGCGCGCCGGCCGGCACGTGCATGTGAATGTCGTGCTTCTCGAAGAAGGCCGGGTTGATGTGCAGTGACTCGGCCCGCGAACGCACATAGGACAGGGCCGCGCGCGCCGACTCTTGCATGACGTTGCCCAGCGAGCCGGTGATCTGGAATCCGCGCCCGCCCGACATGGAGGTGGATTCGATGTACAGGATGTCGCCGCCGAAGGAAGTCCAGGCCAGGCCGGGCACCACACCGGGGATGGAGGTGCGCTGGTTCAGTTCCTCGGGGCCGAGGAAGATCGGATGGTCGAGGAATTCCTCCACCAATTCGGGCGTGACCTCGAATTTGCCGCCCTTGCCCTCGGCAATGCGCGTGCCCACCTTGCGGCAAACCGCGCCAATGCGGCGCTCCAGGTTGCGCACACCCGCCTCACGCGTGTACTGACGGATGATCTTCTGCAGCGACTCGTCCTGGAAGGTCACCTCGTCGTCGTGCAGGCTGTTCTCGCGCACCTGGCGCGGGATCAGGTAGCCGCGCGCAATGGCGGTCTTCTCACTTTCGGTGTAGCCCGAGAGGAAGATAATCTCCATGCGGTCGCGCAGCGGACCGGGGATGGTTTCGAGCGTGTTGGCGGTCGTGATGAAGAAGACCTGCGAGAGGTCGAAGGCCACTTCGAGGTAGTTGTCCCGAAACTCGCCGTTTTGTTCGGGGTCGAGCACTTCGAGCAAGGCCGAGGCCGGGTCGCCGTGGAAATCGGTGGTGAGCTTGTCGACCTCGTCGAGCATGAAGACCGGGTTGCGGGTCTCCACACGGCGCAGGGCTTGCAGGATGCGCCCGGGCATGGCGCCGATGTAGGTGCGGCGATGCCCGCGAATTTCGGCCTCGTCGCGCACGCCGCCCAGCGAGATGCGAATGAACTTGCGCTCCATGGCGCGGGCAATGGACTGTCCCAGCGAGGTTTTGCCCACACCGGGCGGCCCCACGAAACACAGGATCACGCCCTCGCGCTCGCGGCGGATGGCATCATCGGATTCGGTTTTGACCTCATCCTTGCGGTCCAGGCGCAGCTTGCGGATGGCCAGGAATTCGAGGATGCGTTCCTTGACATCCTCCAGCCCGTAGTGATCCTTGTCCAGGATCGCGCGGGCGTGCGCAATGTCGAGGTTGTCCGTGGTCGATTTGGACCAGGGCAGGGTCGTCAGCCAGTCCAGGTAGGTGCGGATGACACCGTATTCGGCGGCGGCGGTGGGCAGGCGCGACAGGCGGTCCAATTCACGGCGGGCCTGCTTGTCGGCCTCCTCGGGCATCTTCGAGTCTTCGATCTTCCTGCGAAATTCCTCGGCTTCGACGGTCTGCTCGTCCTTTTCGCCCAGTTCCTTCTGGATGGCCTTCATCTGCTCACGCAGGAAATAATCGCGCTGCACTTTTTCGATCTCACCGCGCGCCTCGTTCTGGATCTTCTGGCCGATGGTCAACACCTCGGACTCGCGCACCAACAGGCCGATCAGTTTCTTGAGCTTCTCGGTAACCGAATCGATTTCGAGCAGGGCCTGCGCGTCCCGCATTTCGATGCGCTGGAAGTTGGCGATGGTGTAGGCCGTCTGCAAGGCATCCTCGACCGAGGTGATCGAAGCCGCCAATTCCTCGGGGAAGGAGGGAATCATCTGCGCAATCTGCTGGAACTGGTCGCGGGCATTGCGAGCCAGCGCATCCAGTTCGATGCCCGCCTCGACCTGCTCGGGGGCGGTTTGAATACGCGCCTTGAGGTAGGGTTCCTCCTCCACAAAGTCGCCCAGGCGGAAGCGGGCCATGCCCTGCACGAGCAGGCGCACGGTGCCGTCGGGCGCGCGCAGCAGGCGATGGACGGTGGCAATCGTCCCCACCCGATACAGGTCGCCCGGGCCGGGCGTCTCCAACTCGGGATTGATGGAAGCCACCAGGCCGACGAGTTTGTCCCCGGCAACGACGTCATCCACCAATTTGATCGAACGCGGCTGGCCAACCGTCAACGGGACGGCGGTTTGGGGGTAGACCACCACCCCGCGCAGCGGCAGGATGGGCAGGACGTCGGGATACCTGGACAGTTCCCCGGATTGTCCGGGATCGGATTCGGCTTCGGGCTCCGATTCCTTTTTTTGAAAACTCGTAAACATGGACGGCATGAGCAGCGAGAGCAGCTCGTCGTCCATGTCGCCGATCCATTGAAAGAAATCGCCAATGCTGGATTGCCAGCGGTATGCAGGCATGGGTTTAATCAACCTTGATCTGGTTTGGTTTTGCTTTCGGTAACGTCACGGTCAGGAAGCCTTCCTTGTATTCGGCGCGGGCGGTTTCGATATCCACGGACGCAGGCAGGGCCACCGAGGTGGCAAACTTGCCAAATCGGATTTCCATTTGATGATAGGCGCGGCGGTCGGCAGACTCGGCGCGCGTTCCGCCGATCAGAAGCACATTATTCTCCAGGACGACCTCGAAATCGTCCTCCTTCATGCCGGCAATCTCCACGCGCACCACCAAATCATCCTCGGTCTCATACATGTCGGTGGGCGGACTCCAAATGCTGGAATATACCTGCCAACTGATGGCATGCAGAATCTCGCGCCTGCCTTCCATGAGGGAAACCCCTGATTTGCGAACCACGGTCATCATATCAACACTCCTTGCAGGGCGGCCTGGTCCCGCCCGCTCGAAACTCAGCCAAGCGCTGCTCGCGCCGCCGCCAGCACTTCTTCGTAATTTGGCTCATCGCCGATGGCAGGCATGTAAGCCGCATACGTGACCATGCCTTTCCTGTCGACAACGAACGCAGCCCGCCGAAGGAGGCGGACTTCCTTCATGAGCGTGCCGTACTTTTTGCCGAAGTCGGCCTTGACGGTGTCGGAAGCGGTCATCACATTTTCCACGCCGGCCGCGCCGCACCAGCGCTTTTGGGCTGCGGGCAGGTCCATGCTCACGACCAGCACGGCAATCTCCCCGCCAAGGCGGGCGGCTTCTTCATTGAAGCGGCGGGTCTCACGGTCACACACGCCGGTATCGAGCGAAGGCACTGAAAGGAGAATGCGCACCTTGCCGCGCGTCTCCTGCCAGGCTTTGCTGAGTTTCCAATCGTTTTTCTGTATGATGAAGTTCGGGGCCTTCTGCCCCACCTGAATGTCCCCGCCAATGACGGTCTGCTCCATACCGGCAAACTTGATCAAACCTTTTCGTTCCATTACCATTTACTTTCATCTCCTTTACCTTTATAAGTTGCGGCGGAATCGTGAATCGGGTCAATCACGGGCCGGACTGCCGTTCCCGCCGCTCGCGTATGTCTTCCCCGCGCCCGGGGAAGGAGGCGCCCCCGACAGGATTCGAACCTGCAACCAACAGCTTAGAAGGCTGGTGCTCTGTCCATTGAGCTACGGGGGCCAACATTGGAAGCCTGGCTTCCGAATTTGAACAGGGTGGCTATTGCCTGGGCCGCAGGCCGCGATACACGCGCGGTCCAGCCAGCGTGCGCAGGATGGTATCTGCGGGGCGGTTCAGGCGCGCCGACAGGTCCTCGGCTGACATGGGCGTATTGCCGTTGACCAGGAACAGGCGGAAGACCGCCTCCACCAGCGCCGTGTGTTCGTTGACAAAATCGGGCTGCAGGGCGCAGTGGCTCATCAGGGCGTGTTCGATGCCGTCCACCGCCTTGACTTCGGCGGTCACAGGGTCGACCCAATCGATCAACTGGCCTTCCTCGTAACCGGCATAGGCAGCCTGGTGTTCGGGGCACAACAGCGACCGCAGGAAGACGTGCCAGTCGCGCTCATTCTGCTTCCACCACTGAAAGTCGATGTGGAAGGGGGTATGAATACCGGGTTTGAGCAGGCTCGGGCGTTTGAGATCGGTCATCATGCCGCATCCTCGTCAATTCGGAAATGCAAATCGCCGACGTGGCTGAAGGGTTTGTCGGCCAGCAACGCCAGCAGGGGCGCAGGCGGAACGCGGCGCACCAGGTTGAGGGCTGCGTACAACTCCTGGGCATGCACGTGTCCCTGGGGAGTCAGTTTGGTCAATTCGCGCATCATCGCAAGCACCAGGTCGCGGAAGGAACGCTGCTTGTTCCACAGCGGATCGAGCAGTTTGAAATCGGGCACATAGATCGCCATGCGGTCATTGAACTCGGCGGTAATCGGCTGCTTGAGCATGGCAAAGACCATGCCGCCGTCCGCGCCAACCATCAGCGTGCGCACCCAATCCTTGGTGGCGCGCTGGGTGCGGGCCGTGACAATGACCTCGCCGGGCTTGCTCCCGCGTTTGATCTCGACCAGGCTGCCGGGCATCAGACTGTGGGATTTGTACCATTCGCGCAGGCCGTGTACGTAACCACCGTTGCGTACCACCCAGGCAGGCATTTTGATTCCGCTCCTGCCGTCCACCAGCGTAAAGCGCACGCGGGGCGACTCGTAGGCGGTGGGGAAAAAGGCGCGCGCGCGGGGCGAAAGCGGCAATGTGCCGGCGCGCAGGTGCGGGTAGATCAGGCTGACAACCACCGAATTGATCTTGTCCCCGGCGGGCGCCGCGGGCGCGGGGTTGAGTTCGTCATCCAATTGCGTTTCCAGGGCCAGCATCTGGGGTGTGAGCGCCGCGCGGTCATGCTCGATGGTTTCGTAACGCAGGTTCAATGGAGTCTCGCGCACTCCTTCCGGTTCGAGGCGGCGCAGGCACCACAACACCTGTCCGGCCGGGCCGACCTCGTCGAAGCGCTCGTCCTCCTGCAAGGCCCAGTTCAGGGAGAACTCGGCCAGCTTGGGATTCACCCCACCCGCCAGTTCGATGTCCTTCAACACGGCGGCGGTGGGCTGGGGTTCGCCGCCCGACATATCGAGCACGGCTTCGGCCAGGTTGAGATGACCGATATTGACGTCCACCAACAGGGCGCGCGGGAACCAACGTCCCGCAATGCGCACCAGGCCCTCGTCGGCCTGGAAGGCGGCTTCGATCTTGCGTTCGATTTCGCTTCCATACTGGGCCAGCACCGAAGCGGCGGTGACACCCTGGTCTTCCGCCGAAACCGCGGGCGCGCTGTTGAGCGCGTGAACTGTGAGACCGCCGGCGAATGTCCGTTCAGCGCCGTCCTCCATGAGGACCGAGACCACCTCGAAGTCCCCGAGGGCGGGATTGGCACCCGCGCGCACGGCGGTCACCCGGCCGCGCTGCCAGCTCAAAGCTGGAAAGGCCAGGTCGTCGCCGGGCTGGTAGGTATCCTTGGGCAGGTAGGTCCTGCCTGCCGCCTGTCGCTTTGCCTGCGCGGCGGCGCGTTCGACGCGAATGCGCTCCTCGACAAAAACGGGCAGCAGCTCACTTGTGGTCAGCGGCACTTCCTGTTCGAACAGGTGGTTGTGCAGATATTCAACGTCCTGCCGGGAGATCTGAAGTGTGATCCAGTAATCGGTTGGAAAGATGGTATTGGGGCTCATGAAATGCCTTATGCAATATTGTGATGCAACACACGAGGTGTCGGAAGGTAATTATACCTTACATAAAATAATACGTGAAATGCTTGTCGGATTTTAATCGTTCAGCCATTGCGTTATTCTGCCGATCCTTTGGCAGGCGCAGGACAAGGCTGCGTAGATTTTCGAATCTTAATATCGCAAGACAGGTGCCGCGCTCATACTCCAGGCGGTTGCGCCGCTGCCCAAACCGGGGCGCATCCTGTGATAAAATACCGCCCGTTCGCGCAAAGGACGCCTCGGGGGAGCATGAGCCTTTGCATATCTATCTGCTTTGGAGATACAACTCATGCCAAGAAGAAATCTCGCTCGTCTCTATCAGGACGAGTTCTCTGGATATTCACTCGCCAAATTCCAGCAGGATATGCTGGCAGGCCTGACCGTGGCCGCGGTGGCGCTGCCCCTGGCGCTGGCCTTTGGGGTGGCCTCGGGCGCGACCGCCGCCGCAGGGCTGGTCACGGCCATTTTGGCGGGCATCGTCATCGGCCTGCTTTCGGGTGCGCCCTACCAGATCAGCGGGCCGACGGGCGCCATGTCTGCGGTGCTGATCGTGCTGGTGCAGCGCTACGGACTGGAAGGCATCTGGGCCGCGGGCCTGCTCTCGGGTCTGCTGCTGCTCATCATCGGCTTGCTGCGCCTGGGACGTTTCATCGCCTTCATCCCTTCGGCTGTCATCAGCGGGTTCACCTCGGGCATTGCGCTGATCATCTTCATCGGCCAGATTGACAACTTCCTGGGCGTGAAGACGGAAGGGGCCGAGACCGCCGCCTTGAAATTGCTCGGTTACTTCCAGGGCGGATTCATTCCCGACGGACGCACCATCCTGCTCGGCGGAGTGGTAGTGCTGACCATGCTGCTTTGGCCCGCCAAGTGGAGCGTGCGCTTCCCCGCCTCCCTGCTGGGCATCATCCTCGCCACGGCCCTCAACTGGATTTCGGGCTGGTCCACACCAATGATCGGCGCCATCCCCCAGACGCTGCTGCTCGACCAGCGCCTGAGCCTGGCCAACCTGCCCTGGGAGAATCTGTCCGAACTGTTGGCCCCCGCGCTGACCATTACCGCCCTGGGCGCGGTCGAGTCGCTGCTGTGCGGGGCGGTAGCCTCGAACATGACCGGCATTCGCCTGCAAGCCAACCAGGAGTTGATCGGGCAGGGCATCGGCAACCTGCTTATCCCCTTCTTCGGCGGGGTGCCAGCCACAGCGGCCATTGCGCGCACCAGTGTGGGCATCAAGTCGGGCGGACAGACGCGCCTGGTCAGCGTCATCCATGCGGTGGGATTGCTGCTCTCCATGTTCCTGCTTGGATCGGTCATGGCGCGCATCCCGCTGGCAGCGCTGGCGGGCGTGTTGATGATGACCGCTGTGCGCATGAACGAATGGGGCGCGATTCGGTTCATGTTTGGCAAACGCTTCAAGACCGATATGATTGCCTTCACCATTACCATGCTGGCCACCATCACCCTCGACCTGACCCAGGCCATCCTGATCGGTTCCTTCGTGGCGGCGGCGGTCTTCCTGAACAAGATCGCGGGGATCGACATCGCCGTCCAGGAAGTGGATGTGGACAAATTGCGCCAGAAGGGCATCGAGACGGCAGGCAGGTGCCGGCACGTGCGCGTGGCCTTCCTGACGGGACCGCTGTTCTTCGCCGCCACGGGCCAGTTCAATGAAGCCTTCCAGGATCTGGGCGACACCCACGCCCTGATCCTGTCGATGCGCGGCGTGCCGCTGGTCGACTCGGCCGGGCTGGAAGCCATCCATCGCCTGCACGAGAAACTGCGCGAACGGGGCGGCACGCTCATGTTCGCAGGCGTCCACGACAATGCGCGCGCCATGATGGAACGCGGCGGCCTGCTGGACACCATCGGCGCGGAAAACTTCTTCTGGTCCAGCGACCAGGCCATTGTCGAGGCAGAAAAGCGCGGGTGCAAGTTCTGTTGATATGGAGTCCAGAAGCCCTGCTTCTGGATGATCCACAAGTGGAACTTGCGGACTCCCTGAATCAAAAAAGCCGATGCAGTCACCTGCATCGGCTTTTTGTTGTAATTTACGGGAGGGGCGCCAGCTCGTCCTTCTTCTTGAACCAGGTCTGCCACTCGCGGTTTTCCCACACCACCAGGAGGGGGGCCG
>JBMOMS010000158.1:0-10225 GCA_049324895.1 Chloroflexota bacterium | reverse complement strand
GCCCCACGAGCCGCCGCGAACGGTGCGTTCTCCAGCGGCTTCACTGACCTCGCTTTCCTCGGCCTTATATGGGTAGGGCAAATATAAACTGCCCGTCCAATCATAGACATTGCCTGCCTGGTCTTCCGCGCCAAAGGGGCCAGGCGCGCCTGCGGCGGCGTACGCGCCCACGGGCGAAGGCTTCAGCACGCGCCCCTCGATGCTGTTGGCTTTTTCCTGGTTCCAGTCGTCCCCCCAGGGGTATTTTCTGACCTCACCCCCCCGCCCCTCTCCGGAAAGGAGAGGGGAGCCTCCTCTGGCGGCGGCTTCCCATTCGACTTCGGTGGGCAGGCGGTAGGACTTGCCCGTGACTTCCGAGAGCCAGGCGCAGTAGGCTTTGGCTTCGAACCAGGTGATGCCCACCACGGGCTGGGAGGGATTATTTCTCTCGCGGTCGTTCCAGAAGGCAGGCTGGGAGCGGGATTTTTGGGAAAGGTTTTCGCCAAGTGCAGACTTAAGTTCGTCTTCGCTCATCTTTGCTATAGATTCAAAGGATTCGATTTGTTGTGGAGAGTAATTGCCACTTTGCTCAAAAGTTTCTTTCCAATTTGGATTATCTTGAAGATATTTCCACGCTTCCATCACGACTTTCATTTGCCCACCCCCAACCTCTTCGCCCTTCAACCAGCGCTGTGCCAAATCACCTTGCCAGTATTTTTCATTCTCATATCCGCCCGCACTCATGAAGCAGGCATATTCGGCATTGGTCACGCTCCATTTGCCAATCGAGAAGGCGGGCAGGTCAACGGTGTGTTGGGGGTATTCCTGTTTGTAAGAATCTTCTTCGCCTTTGGCGCTGCCAATCAGGTAGGTTCCCGCTGGCACATCCACCATTTGCGGTAAAACAACCTGAACGCCATTCACTTCTTTCGCTTCAAATCGCGGGTCGCCGATGCGTCCCAAAATAAAGCCAGCCTGCAAACGCGCGCGCAGATGCAATTCGGGGTTGTATAAATCGGCGAGCAGGTCTGCTTGCACGCGCTTGCACACATCCCAATCCTTGCATTCGATCCCTGCTTCATCGAGGCAACGTCCAGCCAGTGCGGGATTAATCAAACGAATGGCTTCGATCAATTTCTGCGCATCCTGACTCAATCCACAGGCGAGAATGGCCGTCACTTCCCAACCCGTAGCGGGCGGCTCGGGCAAGGCGTCCCATTCACTGACTTCGGCAGCGGGCATTTCTTCCCTGGTGCGCGGCGTCTTCCAAAAAGCGGAAAGGTCTTCGCCCGCGTTGAAGCGCCGCAGCAGTTCGCGCGCCGCGAAATATTCCTGCAAGAGATGATGATAGAAGCGAATGTCCGGCAGTGTGGCAGGGTCAAAGATCGAAGCGCCGCGCCCGAAACGCAACAGGGCGTCGTGATCCACATTTACCTGTTCACCAAAGGCAGTCTGGGTTTGTTGGGGCAATGCGCCTTTGGCCAGGTCGATGGCAAAGGTGGTGCCGCTGCCCTGCTTCTGCATTTCATACGCCAGCCGCGCAAAGAGTTCGACTTTGGCTTCCACGCTCAGGATCGGGTCCGGGTGCCAGAGCTGCTCATGCGCGATCAACTCGCGGGTGAAGGATTGGAACAGCCGTCCGCGGTTGGCAAGCACTTGCAGGTTGCTCCCGCCGCGCAGGTACACCATCACCAGCACAAAAAGATTGAGCGGGTTGCGCGCCATTTCATCCAGTTTCGAGGCGGGGTCATTCAGTAAGTCTGCCAGCCCTTCGGCTTTGTGCTTTTGCAGGAACTCCTGCACGCGCTCCTCGTCCAGCGGTTCCACCAGCACGCGCGGCAGGTTGAGTTGATTGTCGTAATCCTTGTCGCGCCCGCTGAAAACCAGTTGGTTCGCGCCGCGATATTGCGTCTCGAACAACATCCAGGCGTTCAGCCTCTCACTGCGTTTGTCGCGCGGAATCTCGTTGATGCCATCGGCCAGGATCAGGATGCGTCCTTCGCGAAGCGCCTGCGCAAAGGGCTTGCCCGTGCGCCGCTCCCATTCCACTTGCAGGAAGGCATACGGCTCGCGTTCGCCCTGCTGGCTGAGACGCACAAAGAGCGGGGTGCGCCTTCTTTCCCTGCCCAGCAACCCGCGAGCCGTCTCGAAGGCGACCTTCTGCATGGTGGTGGTCTTGCCCGCGCCCGGCTCGCCCAGGATCACGAACGCGCCGTGATTGTTCATGGCCTCGGTGATGTCTTTCAACGGTCGCTGGGTGGGCTGTGCGCCCAGGCCCGCCTCGCCGGTGGGGATGATGAATTCGGTGAACGAGATCGGCAAGCCTTCGATCACCTGGCGCACATCCATTTTGCCTGCCAGCGGCACGAAGCGCGTGGCCCAGCGCTGATATTCCTGGTCCACGGTCAGTGAAAGCAGGTAGGCGCTTTCCTGTCCCTGGTTGGCGAGCTGCCTCGCCGCGCCGGGATGAAAACGCAGTGTCTCGCCGTTGTGTTCGATCTGCAAGGCGTCCTGCTGGTCGGGCGCAGGCAGAAAGACGCCGCCCGCCTGCATCATCGCCAACACTTTTTCGATCAGGCGCTCCACGTCCGCGGCGCTGAAGCCGTAGGTGATGTTCTGGTCGCCGCCGATGAAGTCCGCGCAGTTCAGGTCGCCCTGGATGTCGTAGCCTGTCATCTCAGCCCCCAAACACTTTGATCGCCAGCGCGGCCAGTTGTCCCAACGCGGCGCCCAGCTTGACCGCCGAACCCAGGCTGCCGCCCAGTTTGTCCATCATATCCTGTGCGCCCTCCAGCGTGGACTTTACCTTCTCCACGGCGGGTTTCTCGCGGCCCGCCTCGGTCATGGCATCGTCGATGTCACCCTCCACCGTAGTCAAGCGGCGGGCAACGGCTGGCTCCAAATTGGGCTGGGATTTGAGCGCCTCGATCTCCGCCTTGAGCTGGTTCAACGCCGCGATGAAATCGGTTGGGGTGGAAACGTTGTAGATGGTCTCACCATGCGTCACCGTCTTGTATTGATCGCGGCTGACGAAGTCCCCGCCCACATTGATATTTCCATGCACGATGATGTTGGGTGCGCCCGAGTCTTTGGGCGCGGCGGGTTTTCTGGGTTTCGGTTCCTTCTTCTCTGGCGCTTTCTTCGCCGCGGCCTGCCTCCCCGCCCGCAGGTTCAAGGCCTCGACCAGTTTGTCGTAGCCATCGGGATAATCCACCCATTGCAGGTCGCGGATGAAGAAGGGCATCTCGCATTTGTCCAACCGCACAGGGATGACGAAGATCGCGCCCTCGGGCTTCTCCTCCTGGATGGACATGGCACGTTTGTATTCCCTTTGAATGAAGCCTTCCTTGCCGACGGATTCCTGCGAGAAACACAGCAGGATCGCCCCGCTGGCGCGCAGGGCCTTCTCGATCTCCAATTTCCAATCCTGGCCGGGCAGCAGGCGCTCCTCGTCCAGCCACGGGTCGAAGCCGTCGGCCTTCAGACGCTTGTATAAATTACGGACCTTGGGTTTGTCCTCGCCGGCATGGCTGAGGAAGACCTTCAACGCGCTTGCATCATCCTGATGTTGCATGTCACATTCTCCCGTATTCGATTGGCCCACAGAAACGGACCGCTGCCCGCTTCCGTGGATATTTTACCAGCCCAGCCTCGTATGGAGTCCCGAAGCTCTGCTTCGGGATCGTATGGAGTCCAGAAGCTCGCTTCTGGACTTATTTGTTTCCCCGCCAGACAAGATGAACAGGCAGCGGCGACTTTACAATCCATCCTGCATTTCCCGTAGTGCGGACTTCAGTCCGCAATTCCGATTTTCGGATGGACTTGAGTCGCCTTTTCAAGCGGCCGACTGAAGTCGGCCCTACAACACTTTATGAATCAAAAAAAAGCGGAGAGCTCAATGCTCTCCGCTTCTCGCAGATTATTATTTCACAAACCTTGCGCGGGATGCCATCCCGCGCCACGCAGGTTACTTGGCGTTGAACTTCTCGGTCACGGCGTCCCAGTTGACCACGTTCCACCAGGCGCTGACGTAGTCGGGGCGGCGGTTCTGGTAGTTGAGATAATAAGCGTGCTCCCACACGTCGAGGCCGAGGATGGGGGTCAGGCCGTCGGAGAGCGGGCAATCCTGGTTGGCGGTCGAGACCACCGCCAGGCCGCTGTCTTTCTTCACCAGCCAGGCCCAGCCCGAGCCGAAGCGCCCGATGGCCGCCTTGGTGAAGTCCTCCTTGAAGGCGTCGAAGGATTTGAAGGAGGCGTCGATGGCCTGGGCCAGCTCACCCGTCGGCGCGCCGCCGGCCTTGGGGGCCATCACTTCCCAGAACAGGTTGTGATTGAAGGTTCCGCCGCCGTGGTTGCGCACCACGCCGCGCACTGCTTCGGGCGCCGCGTTCAGGTCGCCCAGCAGCGCTTCGAGCGACTTCCCCGCCAGTTCGGGCGCCTTCTCGATCGCGCCGTTCAGGTTGGTGATGTAGGTCTGGTGGTGCTTGGTGAGGTGAATTTCCATCGTGCGCGCGTCGATGTAGGGTTCCAGCGCATCGTACGCGTAAGCCAGCTTGGGCAGTTCAAAAGCCATGGTGTCTCTCCTTGAGGCGGATATTTATGATAAATATAATCAAAATTGTATCGCTTTGGGAAAGGCCTGTCAAGTATATCGTACGAATTCTGATAAATCGCTTATACTTTATCGTCATTGCGAGGCCGAGCAGCGCAAGGCCGAAGCAATGAATCACCCTTCGACTGCGCCGCGCAAAAGACGCGCGGCTCCGCTCAGGGAGAAGATGATGACCTCACCCCGCCACCCCCTCCTCCTGCCCCTGGGCCTGCTGGCCGCCATCCTGGCCGTGTCCACCGCCTCGATTCTGATCCGCTTCGCGCAGGCCGACGCGCCTTCGCTGGTCATCGCCGCGCTGCGCATCAGCTTTGCCAGCCTGGTGCTCGCGCCGATGGCCCTGCTGCGTCACCGCGACGAGCTGGCTGCCCTCTCCCGCCGCGAGTTGGGACTGGCCCTGCTCTCGGGCCTGTTCCTGGCGGTACATTTCGCCACCTGGATCTCCTCGCTCGAATACACGACCGTCGCCAGTTCGGTGGTCTTTGTCAGCACGGGACCGTTGTGGGTGGCGCTGGTCTCGCCGCTGCTGCTCAAGGAGCACCTCTCGCGCGCCGCGCTGGTCGGCCTGGCGCTGGCCCTGCTGGGCGGGACCCTCGTCGGCCTGGCGGATGCCTGCGCCTGGGACGGCGGCCTGGTCTGCCCCTCGCTGGCCGATGCCTTGCAGGGACGCGCGATGTGGGGCAACTTCCTGGCGCTGGCGGGGGCCTGGGCCGTGACCGGCTACCTGGTCATCGGGCGCAAACTGCGGGCGAAGATGTCGCTCATCCCGTACATTTTCCTGGTCTACGGCATGGCTGCCCTCGCCTTGATCGTTATCATGTTCGCCGCGGGCCAGTCCCCGCTGGGCTACCAGCCCGTCACCTACCTGTGGATTTTGGCGCTGGCCCTCGTCCCACAACTGATCGGCCACTCGACGTATAATTGGGCCTTGCGTTACCTGCCCGCCTCGATGGTGGCGACCGCCAACCTGGGCGAACCCATTGGCTCCGCCATCCTGGCGCTGTTCATCCTGGGCGAAAGTCCAACCGTCTTTACCCTGTTCGGCGGCGCGTTGATCCTGGCGGGTATTTACCTGGCTTCACGCAACAGCTAACCTTTCATGTAGGAACTTCCATGGAAATCAAACTCCCCTCCCATCTCTATCTCGACGAACACCAAATCCCCTACACACGCAAGTCCTTTCCCAACACCACCGAAAAGGGAGCCGCCAACGTGGCCCGCGCCCTGGATTTCTCCGAGCGCCAGGCGGTCAAGACCCTGATCTTCCAGGTGGACACGGGCGAGCGCGTGCTGGTCATGCTGGGCGGCGACCAGAACGCCGTCTCGGGCAACCTCAAGAAGGCCATCGGATCGCGCAACATCCAGATGGCCGCGCCCGAGGTGGTCAAGGAGACGACCGGCTACGTCATCGGCTCGATCCCGCCCTTCTGCTGGCAGCCCGAGGGCTTTCGCACCTTCCTGGAAGCCAGCCTGGTGGACGAACCCATCCTCGGAGTCGGCGCGGGACAATGGGGCGAGGAAATCTTCATCACGCCCGCAAACCTGATCCAGGCCTGTCATGCCATCGTGGTCAATTTGACCGACCGCGAGAAGCCTGTTGTGTAGCGTCATTGCGAGCGAGCGGTAGCGAGCGAAGCAATCTCCTGTTTTTACGAAGAACAGCTTCCCCGCGCTGAATTGGACGAACGTTTTGGCGCGCGGAAAAGTATGTCATAATGGAATCATCGAGAAAGCGAGATTCCATGAACAGCCGCAAGAAACTCAAGATCGCATTATCCGCGCTGCTGGTCGTCCTCCTGACGATCATCCTGGGTCTGGTCGAGACCGAACGATTCTCCGCCTATGGCACCTGTCGGGACGCGGCGCTGCACACAAAAGGCTATGCGGCCTGGGAACACGTCCACAGCACCCAAATGGTCTTTGTTACACAGATGACCTTCTCGGACGGCTATAACGAACTGACCTGCCAGGCCATCGGCATCGGCCCCTTTTGGACCGTGACCCACACAATGAAGACCCTGGTGGGCTGCTCCACGAACCTGTCCGACAACCCGGCGGACGCATGTCCCGAGGATTATTTTGGGGTGAGGCCGTAGCACGACATATCATCCATGAGTGGGCAAGTCAATTTTTCGAATCACGGCGGCATAGAGAAAATCAATTAGACCTCTTGCATAAGTGACAAGAGAAACGTGTGAAAACCTTTTGAACCACGGAGGCACGGAAACACGGACGCGTGCCGAAAGGGAGGAAAACCATAAAAAAACTCCGTGCCGCCTCCGTGGTTAGCGCTCGGGGACTTTTGCGCGAGGCTTAATCATCTCTGTGATAACAATCTTCCCGGCTGGCATGTTTCTTATTGGGGCCTATGCTTCCCCTAATGTGATAACCCAGCCAGTTTCGTTGTTGTAATATGGAGGCCGTATCGCTATAATAATATTGAAACGATCAGGCGGGGGAGAGGGAATTTTTTCGTAACGTTCGAGGAGGCTGCGATGAAACCTAAACCGGGTTATTGGATTTTGTGGGGTGTGCGAGTTGGCCTGCTTTCCTTTCTCTTCCTGGGATTGATCTATCCATCCATGTCGCCCGCAGGGGCGGAGGGTGTTTCACCTCCCTTTGGTTTTTCGCAGTCGACAACCGTGGTGTTGAATAACGAAACGCCAAGCGAAGTATTTCTGCTCAACAAGACTGGAGAGACACATACTGTTGAACTGTGGCTGACGGATTTCAATTTCAAACCACTTTTGGCCGATGCCGAGGTGCGCTGGCCGGTGGTCAAATTGGAGGCTGGTTCAGAATTCGTCACAGACCAGGAACCCCTGCGTCCGTTGACCGTCAAATTAGACGGCAAGCAGCCGCAGCGTATTCTGTTGAGCCTGAACGGCGCGGAGCAGGCCAACGTCAAACCTGGAACCTATACTCAGTAGATGAAAAATTTGTTTCATGACATACTAGCGAGAACCTACCAAGTTCAGGAGTATGTCATGAAACGCTCATTATTATCATCCAATCTGGCTTGTCTGAATAGTAATGAAGTACATCGTTTGATTTCGGAACAGTTGTCGCATTTGTTGTCGAATGGCATTGACGGATATTTCTGTGATCGTCAAACGGTTAGCGATATGGTTGAAAAAGCATCGGTCACAGGCGCAGCCATCGAAGGAACTTGCAATGCTTTGGTTGATGCGCCAAGCGGGATGACAGTGCGCTCATATCTAAACAACGAACTGTCGGTCACAGAACTGCAAGAAATCGAGTGCAAGGTACAAACCTTACTCAAGTCCGATTTGCCCAAACGCCTGTGGAAAAAGCCTTTGAATCTGGCGATGGATTTTCATGATGAACCCTTTTATGGCAAAGACCCGACCTTATGCGCTTACGCTTGTCGCGGAGAAGCCTGCAAAGGAACCACTTGGTTCTATCGCGTTGCAACGGTCTATGTGGTTCATCACCAGATCCCATACACCTTGGGAATCGTGTTTCTTCTGCCGGAATACTCGGTTCAGCAGGTAGTGGAAGCCCTTTTGCATCAAATCTGGTCGCTAAAACTGCATATTGGAGGTTTGTATTTGGATAAAGGCTTCTGTGTTCAACCTGTAATCAGCTTGCTGAATGGCAAACCGTATGAAGTTATCATGGCTTGCCCCATTCGCGGGCGAAAAGGCGGTACGCGCGCACTTTGCAAAGGATGTAAGAGTTATTTCACTGAATATACTTTCTATGCCGGTCAACCGAAAGCCTATACCGTACCTCTGACCGTTGTCCGTACTTACGAACTGTCTCACGGCAAACGCCACGCTGTTTGGCTTCTTTACGTCACGCTCAACAGTTCAACCAAAAACCCACAAACTATTCGTGCTCGTTACCGCTCTCGTTTTGGCATCGAAGCCAGTTATCGTTGTATGCGTCAAACTCATGCCCTGACCACTTCTCGTAATCCAGCCCTGCGCTTTTTCTTGCTGGCTCTGGCTTTCCTGATCCTCAACCTATGGTGTGTGCTACGCTGGCGCTTTTGCCAGATCCCTAGGCAAGGCGGTCGCTTCATAAACCAAATGGCTTACGAGTTACAGCGTCACCGCCAGTTCATTGCCCAGAGTATTGATGAAATCTATCATCCACTCTCTTGTATCTTTGCACAAGTTGTTCCGATAGATCAATGACCCGAATTTTTCATCTACTGATACTGCATTTCTCATGGCGTCCGAGGCGAGTCAATCTTTGCAGATGGTTTCTTTACAGGTGCAGGTGGTGGTGGAGAAAAAGCCCACCGTCGGGCTTCCCAAACCTTTGTTGGAAACCGTAACCCTCCAGGCGCTGCGCCCCTTCCCGTGGCTCCAGGCGGAGTGTTCCGCTCCATGCCTCCTGCCATTGGATGTCGCCGATGACAATTCGGTCAAGGCGGAAGCAGGCCAGGTGCTAGGATTCCTGGTCGGCCCGCAAGGGGAATACGTGCAGGTGGAAGTCGCGAACGGCTCAGCGAAAGGTGATAACGATCAACCCGTCGGCCTGGACTTGGCTTTCAAGGGCCTGGATGGAGCAGGCGCCTACACGGGCAAACTCGACCTGACGAAGGCCGCAGACAAGAGCGGCGTGGTTACTGTGACGGTCAAGGTGAAGGATGCGGCTGGGTTTCCGTTGTTCGTGTTGATGATGGGGATTATGGTGGCTTGGTGGGCACAGAGATATATTGCAGTGGGACGCAAGGTGGAGGATTTGAGGAAGCGTAAAGCTGACCTTGAAAAAGGCAAGCTGCGCAATGGGATCACCATCGACTTGGTGAAGTTAAAAGGCGACATCTTCCCATACGAAATAGATGGTGCCCAAATGGCGACACGCTTCAAGAAATTGGAAGAGCAATTCCGCGCGTTGAAGAAAATTCCCGCTTCCAGCCTGGAAGATTCCAACAACGATTACAAAGCCGCCATTGCGGAACTGGATGCCATCGAAAGCCAGATCGAACTCTGGCAGAGTTTCGGCGGGAAGTATGGAAAGTTAAAGAAGGCCTTCAATGAGTTCACAAAGGAAAATCTGACGTCAAAGCCAAACTGGCCAGTCCTTCAGCAGCCTGCATTTTATGCTGATGCTGTTATCCTGGTGGAGGGCTTCCCGAGCAAACTGGCCGATGTGGTCACGGTGGCTGCCCGGGTGGATAAGGCGGCTGAATTGCTTAATAACTGGGACGAAATGAGCAAAGCCATCGCGGATTATCGGACACGGGTACAGGAACTGCTGGCTTTTTCCAACACCTGGCAGGAAGCCTACCGTCTGGATCTGTACAGCGCGGACCGCATCCTCTGCCAGGCTTGGGGTGACCTGTGGCTGGCGAAGGACGCGGATGATTTGGTAGCCCGCAGCGCCAGCGCTGACATTCAGCACGCTGAAGCCTTGTTGTTGGGCCTGCATGACGCTCATCTGGTTCCCACTTCGAGTGGCGTCAAGGCTGCGGCAGAGGAGGGTTCCGATGATGGCGGAGCACCTGAAAGCGCCGTCGAGGCAAAAGACGATTCCGGTAACGATGGTAGATCAGATGAAAACAACGGCAAGATAGAAGGAGATAAGCGCATTTTCAGGCCCATGCCATCACTGGCTGACCTCTTTTCCATATTCGGATCACGAGCTGAGCCACCTGCCGAT
>JBMOMS010000157.1:0-10271 GCA_049324895.1 Chloroflexota bacterium | reverse complement strand
AAGGTGTCTTTGTCTGCGCCTGAAACGGATACCCGCAAACTCCACCCGCGGCGAATCAGCGCCGAGATGGGGTTCAACCCGAAGGTGATCTCTGCCACTTCGTTGGGAATCAGCGGCATAGCGTCGGCGCGTTTGAATGAGTGATACGGAACGAATTGTTTATATGGCGGCGTGTCCGTTGAAACTTTGCGATGGATGGCGCGCAGCATTCCTTCGGTGAGGTAATGCGTGTTGCCTTGCTCGTCAATCGCTTCGAGATAGACGAAGAAGTTGCCATCGTCGTGTGTTGACTTGATGAACAACGTCACGACGGGATAACCCGTGATTTCGGTATCCTGTTCGAGCGGCGCGGATGTGTACGCGAGTTGTCCTTTGATGGGCGCATACTTTACAGGTCGCTGGTCGAGTTCGGTTTGCCAGCGGTTGTTGAATCCTGTTGAGGCGTTGAAATTTGTCTGGTAGCGGTCAGCAGGTGCGGGCGGGGGAAGAAGCGAGGAGAGTCCACTTTGGGGTTGGAAAAAGAATCGGGTGGAGGTCAAACCCGCAGGTGGAAACTCAGGCGTCGATTTCCATTCATTTTCAAAGATGGTGAAGTAATGCAACTCACGGGTCGCGGGTGGATTGTCGAAGAAGCGCAGCGCCTCTTTCATTTGTGCGAGCAAGGGAAAAGGATTCTCCTTCGCGCCGACGTGTTGGGTTGCGCCGTGATTCCACGCGCCGATGACAGCGCGCTGCGGGCGGGGATTGTTGGCGAAGCGATGAATGACGGCGTTGGCGGTGGCGGCGTCGAACCAACTGCCCCAGTGGTCGAGCGCGTGCGTGGTGGGACGGGCGAACATGCTGATGTCGTCCATGCGGATATTGAGCTCGGGATCGAGGTCATCGCGGAAGGTGATGTGACGCAAAGCGGAGTCGACTTGCTGGTTGATGTGTTTGGGAATGGGATTGTTGCCGACAGGCTTGACACCTTTGACAAGAATTTTTTCGAGCGCACTCATGCTTTTAGGAAGTTGATTGGCGTCGAGTGCGCGGTTGTAGTTTGACCATTGCGTGAGCATGAACTTGTTGGGCACGCCGCCAGGGAAAGCGATGTCGGTGTAAACGTCGTACTCGTTGAAGCGCACAAGCGCGGAGGTGACGGCGGGATGTCCGCACGCGCCAAGCATTTCAGCGGTGGTGGCTTGATACGAGTTGCCGAAGCCGCCGACTTGCCCGTTGCTCCACGGTTGTTGCGTGACCCATTCGGTTAGGTCGTAAAGGTCGGTCAGGTCGGTCGCTGACCACGGGTGCGGATGATTTCCTTCCGACGCGCCCGTGCCGCGCATGTCAATGCGGAGAACGGCGTAACCAAAGGCGGTGAAAAAGTTGCGGGCGGAGTCGGGCAGAGAGAGAAACCATGAGAATGGCGCTTTGAGTTGTTGATTGCGCCAATATCGTGTGGCGGCGAAGAGGGCGGGGGTTTTGGTTTCGGGCGTGAGTCCGCGCGGGAGGTAGATGTCAACGGCGAGACGAGTCCCATCGCGCATGGGGATGTACAAAGTCTGCTCGGTGGAGCCTTTGTATTGCGGCGGGCGGAGGGAGTTTGCAGAAGGAAATGTCATAATGGGAAATTACCAATTACCAATCTCTAATTACAAGTGGAGATTGGTAATTGGTGATTGGTAATTATTGGTTGAGGAAATCTTTCATCACTTGCTGAAACTTTTCTGGTTCTTCGAGGAATGCCCAGTGTCCGCTTTGGGTGAATTCAACGGATTGGCAGTTGGGGAGCGTGGCGCAGAGTTCATCGGCGATGGGTTTGCCTGTGTATTGTGAGTCGGCTACGCCGTAGACAAAAAGGGTTGGTACTTGCAACTGGCTGAGTTCTTTTTTGTAATCGTAGCCAACAAGTGAAAAAGAAATTTCACGCCACGGGGCGAAGGAGACTATGCCTGTATCTTTGAGTAAATCCGTTTTTGTTTTATCAAATAATCTTTGCGGATTATCTTTTTCGGATGATTTGGTAAACCATGCGTCAGCAGATTTTGAATCCGCGGGAGGGAAGCCGAGAGCGGTGGAATACAACGCGCCGCCAAAATATTTCCACACGAAACGGTTGTTCATGCCGTTGTTGATTCGAATCCCGCCCGCGATGACCATCTTCTCGACGTGTTGTGGATATTTGAGCGCGTAGCGTTGAACTAACGCGCTGCCGAAGGAATGACCGACGAGGATGACCTTATCCGCTTTGACCACGTCACGGCGCAGGGCTTCGAGTTCTTCCGCGAGTTGCTCGATGGTGTAATCTTCGGGATTGGGCTTGATCTGCGAGTTGCCTGATCCGCGCTGGTCGTAGAAAATGACGCGCGTCTCTTCGGCGAGGAAGTCGAATCCGTTCTTGAAACTCAGGCTGGAGTGACCAGGTCCGCCGTGGACGAGGATGACGGGCGGGGTGCCTTTGTCCGTGCCAATTTCGCGGTAGTACAAGTCATAGCCATTGACGTGGGCGGGAGTGGCACAGTCCATGCAGGGGCGGGATTGAGGCGGGACGCGGGTGTATGCGTAGTATGCAACAACGACATACAACGTAAGTAAAACAAGAATTGCAAGCAGGATGGAGAAGAATATTTTCATTGTCAAAGCTCAAAGGTCACAAGTTGTGGGGATGACTTTCGACTTGTGACCTTTGACTTATAGTTCTTAGGCTTCCTTCTTCGCTTCACCCTTCGTCACGGGCAAAATGGCAACGGTGGCAAGAATGAGGAAGACGAACATGATGAGCCAGACCCAGCGATAGTTGTTGCCCATCGCTTCGACTAAACTTCCGCCCAGGATGGGTCCGATGATGAAGCCGAGAGTCACGGCGATTTGGCGTAGACCTGTGTAGGTCCCCATCAGCGTTTCGACGGGAGCGCTGTCCACGATCATGGCGACCTGGACGACGTTGGCGAGAGGCCAGGTCAGACCGCAGATGAGCAGACCCACGTTGAGCATGGTCGCGTCGGGGAAGAGGTAGATGACCAATGCGCCGACGGCGTATCCCACCAGGCCGACGATTTGGGTGTTCTTGCGTCCGATCTTATTGGAGATCAAGCCAGAGGGCACGGCCATGACCATGAACGCCAGCGCTGGGATGGCAACCAGCATAGCGGCGGAAGATTCTTCCATGCCGAGGGAGAAAACGCCGTAGGAACTGAGGAAGGCTTGCATTTGCGCAAGCGCGACATACGCCAGCAGGTTGCTGAGAAGCAGGTACGTCAAGCTTTTGGCGTGCTCTTTGGGAAGTCCGCGCAGGAAGGAAACGATGCCCTTCAAATTGAACGGCTCGCCCGACAACTCTTTCGCGCTGGCAAGTTCTTCGGGTTCTTTGACAAATGTCCAGGTGAGGAAGAAGATCAGAAGCGCCAGGCCCGCCGCAATCCAGAAGGGAAGCGGTCCGTACACGTCATAGAGCGCCGCGCCAGCCAGGGCAGTGATCACCACCAGCAGGCCCGCAATCGCGCCTGCAATTCCGTTGGCGGTGGCGCGCTGCGGGGAGGGGGTCACGTCGAACATCAACACATCCGCGACAGGGCGGACAACCGCGAAGGCGAGCAGGACGAGGAAGAGCGAGATGATGAAGGGGACGAGCAGGCCTGTGAGTTGGCCTGTCTGCCCGTTGAGTTCGGGGGCGATGCCCATAGGGATGAGCGGGATGAAGATGAAGGCGGCAACTGCAAGGGGCACGCCGAAGAGGATGAAGGGCATACGGCGTCCCCATTTCGAGCGCATGCTGTCGCTCAAAGCCCCAACAATCGGGCTGATGAACAGACCTGCGATATTGTCGAACACGAGGATGAACCCCGTCAACGCGGGTCCGAGACCGAAGCCGACGGTGGTGGCGCCCGCTTCGGTGAAGGCGGGGTTGCCTGCCTGCAAATAGACGGGAACGTAGGTGTTGTACAACTGCCAGATGACTTCCATCACGGCGGGCAGGGTCGCCGCGATGATGATGTTGCGCCAACTCAGCTTGATGTGGGACATGGATGGCTCTCCTTTGGGGATTTTGTACGATTGTTCAATTTTTTATTCAAACGTTAAAACAGCATACAGAAAAAAGAGTTGCGAGTCAAGAGGCAGTTTTTTTCGATTTGCCAATAATCGGCAGTCCATTCCCCCATGCCCAGCCAACCATAAACGGCGACACCTTGCCAGGGGCCGCCGTTCGTCGTCACTGCGCCGTATTGCCCCCGTCCACCAGCAGCAGGTGTCCCGTCACGAAGGATGAATCGTCCGAGGCCAGGAAGAGCACGGCGCGGGCGATCTCTTCGGGCTGGCCGAAGCGTCCCATCGGCAGGTAGGCGCTGGCCGCCTGGATGGCTTCCTCCAGCGAAACAGGGTCCGCGCCCTCGAAGTAGCCCTTCTCGATCCAACGGTCGACGAAGGTATCGCCCGGACAGACCGCATTGACGCGAATGTTGTCGCGCGCAAAATCCAGCGCCATCGACCTGGTCATCAGCCCCACCGCGCCCTTGCTGGCGATGTACGGGAACGCGTCCCTGCCCGCCACCACCGACCAGTCCGAGCCGTTGTTGACGATCACGCCGCCGCCCTGGCGCTTCATGTGCGGCAGCACCAGCTTGCTCATGCGCCAGACCGCCGTCACGTTCAGGGCCAGTGTGGCGTTCCAGGTTTCCTCGTCCGTGTTTTCCGCTGTGCCCTTCGTGACGATGCCCGCGTTGTTGAACAGGATGTCGATGCGGCCAAACTCCGCCAGGGCGGATTCCACCACCCGCTGGCAATCCTCCGCCCGGGCGTGGTCCGCTTCGACGAAAAGACAGCGCGCGCCCCTCCGCCTGCATTCCGTTTCGACGGCTTTTCCCAACCCCGAGCGGCGGCCCGTCAAAACCAGGTGCGCCCCTTCCTCCGCGAACAGCAGGGCGGTGGCCTTCCCGATGCCAGAGGTGGCGCCCGTAATCAGGGCGACTTTGCCCGTCAGTTTGTCAGCCATATCGCCCTACGGAAGTGGAATTTGATACAAGGCCAGCAGGTAGCGGGCGCCTGCCAGCAGGGCGCTGAAAAGGAGAAACCACAGCAGCCAGGCGGTCAAGCCCAGTCCAATGGCGGCAAAGACCGTCTCCGACAGGCCGTTTTGTTCGGACGACGCGGCCCGCGTCAGCGCATTCCTGGTCAGAAAATAGAAACAGGCGGCGGAGGCCAGGTTGAGGCCAACCAGGTACAGGCCGGCGATGGGAAGGTACAGCCCAACCGCGACCAGCGCCAGGGTGGCCAGGCCCCACAGCCCGTACAAGACCCGGCCCGCGCGCCGGCGTCCCAGGCGGTTGAGGTTGGCAATCGACAGGGCAAAGCCGAGCGGAAACCCGCCCACGATGGCAAGCAGGCCAATGGTGCGCGGCATGAACAGGTACGGACCGGGGGATGGGGCAGGCGGATGGGTCATGGATTTTCCTTTACGTCACTTTCTTTTGGTAGATGCGGTAGCGTTTGTATTCCACTGCGCCCAGGTGCAGCGCCAGCGGACGGGTGTCGGGATTCTCCTCGCCCGTGATGGACAGGTCGGCCCAGGTGTAACCGCGGGCGGCGGCGCGGCGCGCCATCTCGTCGAATAATAGCACGCCCACGCCCGTATCCCAATACTCGGGCGGGACGAGCACGCTCTTGATCGCCAGGCACCTCGGCTTGCGGCGCATGTGCCAGGCCAGTTTGAGATAATCCCACGGGCGGCGCAGCCCGTTGACGTGGATCAACGCCTCGTTCAGGTTGGGCACGCCGGGGAAGAAACCGGCCGGTTGGCCGTCCACTTCGGCAAACAGGACCAGTTCGGGATCGACCATGTCCACCATCGGCCTGAGCAATCCCTCGACCAGTTCGCGCGGCCAGGGCGTGAAACCCTCCAGGTGGGCCAGGGAACGGTTGGCCAGGTCCCAGACGCGGTCGATCTCGCCCTCCACGTCCCGGAGGTTCGCGCCGCGCACGCGAATCTCGGGGCGGCGGGCGCGGATCTTCTCTGCCAGGCGCATCAGCCGCCGGAGTTTTGGATTCTCCAGGTCGAGGTCCACTGCGTAGGCCAAGCCATCGTCAGCGCGGCGGGTCATGCCGAAGCGGTCGAAGAATTCCGCGTAGTAGGGCGGGGTGTGTCCGCACCAGAGCGCGGGCGGACGGTCACGGCCCGCGATGAGCAGCCCGCGCGAGTCGTCGTAATCGAGATTGTAGGGGCCGTAGAGGCCGGTCAAATTATGTTCGCGCGCCCAACCCTCCGCATGAGACAGCAGGGCTTCGGCCACGGCATAGTCCTCGATGCACTCGAAGAAGCCGATCATGCACTCGCCATAGCCCTTGAATTTTGTGGCGGCCAGGTCCTCGGCGCAGCAGATGGTGCCGACCGGCTGTCCGTCGCGCCAGGCGATGAACAGGTCGGCGTAGCCGTTCTTGAAGAAACTTCCGCGCCGCGGGTCGATGACTTTTTCCCGTTCGGGCAGCACAGGCGGGACCCACAACGGGTCGCCCGTGTAAATCCTCCACGGAAAGGTCAGGAAGGCGCGGCGTTCGCTCGCGGTGTGGACAGAGCGGATCGTCAACATGTCACAAGGTCAACAGGGCGATGGCGGTCAGGGCCAACAGGATGCCCAGTGTTTGCAGTCGCGAGATGTGTTCCTTGAGGAGCAGCCAGGCCAGCAGCACGGTCAGGGCCGGATACAAGGCGCCCAACACGGCGGCCACGTCCAGCCGCCCCAGTTGGGAGGAAAGCACGTAGAAGACGTTGCCACCCACGTCGAGGACGCCGGCCAGCAGGGCCAGCCTCCAGGCCTGCCGCCCGGGCAGGATCGGACCGCGCAGGGCCAGCCCGTAGCCCAGCATCACCAGCGTCCCTGCCGCGCGCGCGCTTACCAGCGGCCAGAAATGGGCCTCGCGGGTGGCCTGGTGGATCAGGACAAAGTACAGGCCGAAGAAAATGCCCGAGATCAGGGGCAGGCGCAGGTCGCGCAGGGAGATGCGCAGGTTCGCCGCCGAGCCATCCTGCGAGATGATCCACACGGCTACGAAGGCCAGGAGGAAGCCTGCGATGGTGAGGTAGCCGGGCAATCCCTGCATGAGCGCCCCGGCAAAGACCGGCACGACCGCCGCCAGCAGCGCCGACACCGGCGCGGCGATGGTCATGCGCCCCTCCGCGAAGGAGCGGTACAGGATCAACATGCCGACGGTGCCGACCGTGCTGGCCAGGCCGCTCCAAACCCAGGCGGCGAAGCTCGGCATGGGATCGCCGACCGCCAGGGACAGGATCACCAGCGGAAAGACTCCCGCCAGTTCGGACAGGAACAGCACTTGATAGGCCGGGGATTTTCGGCTGGCCAGGCCGCCCGAAAAATCTGCCGCGCCCCAACTGATGGCGGAGATGAGACCGTAGAGGATGGGAAGCAAAATGGGATTCCTTATTGTTTGAGGTTCGGGACTTTTTTACCGTCCAGGGTGTACATATCATAATCGACTGCTTGAAGTTGCACCCCAAACAACCGCCTTAAATTCCCATTTGCAATTGCAATGACGTCATCGAGCCTTTTGCGGCTTTCGACTTCGCCGCGCATCACGCGATCCCTGGTCCCATCATCCCGCTGGATGAAATGCGCCCACTCGATCACGCCATCCTTGCGCTTCTTGGCGAGCAGCTTGTACACGCCCACCTCTGGAATGTGCGCCGTGGCCCACCCACCGACAAGCTCTTCGCCGCTGTCGACATTCATCACAGCCTTTTGTGAAATAGAGGGTTTCATCCGCAATCCTACTTTCCCGCCGCTTTCGCGCGATCCAGCACTTTTTGCGCGTTCTTGAGCAGCGGCATGTCGATCATCTTGCCGTCCAGGGCGTAGGCGCCCCTGCCTTCCTTTTGATTGGCCTCGAAGGTCTCGATCACGCGGCGGGCGTAGGCGATGGCCTCATCGCCGGGCGTAAAGGCGGCCTGGACGGGTCCGACCTGCGCGGGGTGGATGATCTGCTTGCCCGTGAAGCCCAGCCGCGCGCCCGCCTCGGACTCGGCGCGCAGGGCGTCGAGATCCTTGAAGTCGATGGTGACGATGTCGATGGCCTGCAAATCATAGGCCGCGCAGGCGGTGACCACGGACTCGCGCGCGTAGAGCAATTCGAGCGCATCTTTTGTGCGCGTCGCGCCGATGCTGGCTGCGAAGTCCTCGCCGCCGAAGATGATCGCGTCCAGGCGTTTGTCGGAACCCGCAATCTCCCTCAGGTTGAGGACGCCTTTGGCCGTCTCGACCAGAATGATCATGCGGATGCCGCCCAGCGGCAGTCCGTGAGCCAGCTCATACGACTCGATGCGGCTGCTGACCCAGGTCACCTGCTCGGGCGACTCGACCTTGGGTACGGCGATGGAATCGGGACGGGCCTCCAGCGCGGCGGCCAGATCATCCGCCTCCCAGCCCGAGCCGATGCTGTTGATGCGGATGCAGCGTTCGGATGCGCCGAAGTCCAACTCACGCATGGCCTGCGCGATGACAGCGCGCGCCTCGGCCTTCCTGTTGATGGCGGTGCCGTCCTCCAGGTCCATGCAGATGCTGTCCACACCGAGGGTGGCGGCTTTTTCGATCTTGCGGCGGTCATCGCCAGGCATGTATAAAATAGCGCGTCGGGAATGCATAAAATCTCCTAAACGTCATTGCGAGGAGCCGCGTAGCGGCGACGAAGCAATCTCCTGTTTCTGGGAGGCAACTTCGACGGGAGAACGCCGTCTCGCAGCGACATATCAATTGGGTTTCTTCAAGAACAACGCGGTGCGTTCGAACTCGACCACAATTGTACCGTCTGGTTTATTGATGACTTTTACTAGCCGATGCTGGCTGATTCCGTGATGGCGGAGGTTGTTGGAGGTTCGAATAATGCTTTGACGTCTTTACGAAGAAGGTAATACAAAGGAACCAGGTAAAAGATCATAAAGAGGCCTACGACAAATACCCTGATGGGCGAATCCAGAATTGTTTTTTCCTGACCCCATAGCCAAAATACTTCTAGACCAATTTTCCACTTTCCAGCGACAATGGGAGAATTATAAGTCACTAAGGCTTCAACAAAAAACAAAAGAGAAGCTATAACGCTTGGCCAAAGCAGAATCAGCGCCCAGATTCTTCCACTCTCTTTACATCTCGCCAATTGAAAACCAGCATAAAGAAACAGACAAATCAGAATTGGTGTAGTGATGTCTAACTTGACATTATCTACTTCCACATATCCACTAAATGACGGTGAAATTCCGTTTGCATATGCAATCGTAGTGCTGATCGCCTGTAGCAAAAACAATATCCCAATTAAACGAACGCCCCATTTCTTCATCATCATCTCCTGTTTCTGGGAGGCTGCTTCGACGGAAGAGCGCCGTCTCGCAGCGACCTGTTATTGTGGTTTCTTCAAGAACAACGCGGTTCGCTCGAACTCGACCACAATGGTACCGTCTGGTTTGCGGCCTGTGCATTGGATACGCACAATGCCCGCGTTGGGTCGTGACTTTGACTCGCGCTTCTCGACGATCTCGCTTTCGGCGTAGATGGTGTCGCCGTGGAAGACGGGGTTGGGATGCGCGACCCGGTCATAGCCGAGGTTGGCGACGATGGTGCCCTCGGTCAACTCGGCCACGGTCAGGCCGACCACCAGCCCAAAGGTGAACACGCCGTTGACCAAAGGCCGTCCAAACTCGGTCTTCGAGGCAAAGTCCGCGTTGAGGTGCAGGGGCTGGGTGTTCATCGTCAGCGCGGAGAAGAGCACGTTGTCCATTTCGGTGACGGTGCGCCCGCCGTGTTTGAATTTCATGCCGACTTCGAGTTCGTCGAAATATTTGCCTGTCATAAGAGCTCCGTTTCAAAATCACGTTAAACGTCAAACGTTTAACGTTCAACGTTCAATGCGTCAACGATCTCTATCAAGATTTGCTCGCGTTCCACCGTTTGTCCCTGCTGGACGAATAATTTCCCGACCATGCCGTCCCTGGGCGCGGACACGCGGATCTCCATCTTCATGGCTTCGAGCACGAGCAGGGTCTGGCCCTTGGCCACGGACTCGCCTTCGGCCACATTCACCGCGCGCACCTGGCCTGGCATGGGCGCGGTCAACTCGTCCTGGGTGTGATGTCCGTGCTGCGCGCGGCGCGTCCCCGCCGTGGACTTGGTCAGCACAAAGGTCTGTCCGCTGACGGTCACCCAGCGTTTCGCGCCATCGGACGAGACGTAAGCCGTCACGCGCTGGCCGCCGAGGAGCAGGTCGATGCGTCCGTTTTCGGAGCGCAGGATTTCAAC
>JBMOMS010000156.1:0-10479 GCA_049324895.1 Chloroflexota bacterium | reverse complement strand
CCATTTTGGCCTACGTCAAAGGCGCAGGCTACACCTTCAACGCCGACGCCGTGCGCGAGCCGTACAACCCCAATACGGTGGCCACCTTCAAGTCATCAACCAAGGCGGGCTTTGGGAAGGTTCCCGACCTCGAACGCGGCAAAGTGCCCGAGGATTGGTGGTACTTCCCCGTGGTGGCGCGCCTGCACAACGAGCGCACGGGCTATCCCACTCAGAAGCCCGAGGCCATGCTCGAGCGCATCATCCTGGCTTCCTCCAACCCCGGCGACCTGGTGGCCGATTTCTTCTGTGGATCGGGGACCACGCCCCTCGTCTCGGCCCGCCATGGACGGCGCTTCCTGGCCTCGGACGCTTCCGCCCACGCCATCCAGACGACCTGGAATCGCCTGGCCGCTTCGGGGGCGGCCTTCACGCTGGAATTCGATTCCGTTTCCCCCGCCTCTTATGAGACGCCGCCCGCCGACACCCAGGCCCGCCCGACGCCGAATTCCGTCGCGCTGGAAACCTGCCTGCAACTGGGCGCCTGGGAAGTGGATCCCGATTGGGACGGGGAAACCTTCCGCAGCGCCGCCCAGGCCGTTCGGTCGGCCCGCCGCGACGAGATTCCGCTCACCCTGGAAATAAAAAGCGGACGCAGGCTCTGCATCCGCATGGTGACTGTGGCAGGGGAACGCTATCAGCTACACGTCTAAGCGGTAGCCGACGCCGCGGATCGTCTTGAGAAATTTTGGGTGTTCGGGGTCGAGTTCGATGGCGCGCCGCAGCCAGGAGATGTGTACGTCCAGCGTGCGCGTGTCGCCCGTGTAATTGGTCTCCCACACCTGCTTGAACAGGGACTCGCGTTCCACCACCTCGCCGTGATGCTCCATCAGGATTTGCAGCAGGGTGACCAGGCGCGGCGTCAGGCGGACGTTCTTGCCCAGCGAACGCACGCGGCGCTGTTCCACGTCCAACCGCACCGGGCCGACGTGCAGCACGTTCTTGCCCTCGCCCGGCAGCAGCGGCTTGATGCGGTTCACCAGCTTCTGGACAGTGAAGGGCAGCACCAGGATCGCATCCGCAGCGTCCTTTTCCACGCCGTTTTCACCGGCCAGGATCAGGATGATGGGCAGTTTGGGGTCCTGTTCGCGCAGGGATTGGCAGATGCGCAGGCCGCTGGTGCGCAGCGAAGCGGCATTGACCACGACCAGGCTGGGCGCAACCTCTTTCAATCGCCCGACAGCCCTGCCGCCGCTCTGCACCGTATGTACGTCAAATCCCTTCTTTTGCAAATCTGCTGCAAAGGAAGGGATTTCTGCGCGCCGGCTTTCTATCACGAGTAGGGTGGTTTTTGTTGTTGTTATCATTGAAATAATGCCGTATCCAATAACTGGATGTTTCTCCCTGGAACGCAGCGATTTTTTTCACCGCAGAATGTTATACCGCACTCGGGTGAAAATTGCGCTTTTTTAGAGGGTGGAAAGCACAATTTTCTCCCGTGGGTATTATATGTGCGCCAGGGTCGATCTTTTAAGGTTCGGGTATTATACACTAGAATTGACCCGGCGGTTCTCATACCAAAGTACTGTGCCGGGGGTTTCGTAAAGGCGGGAAGGGTCACTCCAAGGAGTCCCGAAGTTCTACTTCGGGATCGCATGCAGGAGGCGGACGACGCGAAAGATGCCGGTGGTGCGCATGGGAAGCCAGGCGCCCGCGCTGCGGCTGGGGGTAAAATATCCCCATGACCGCACCCTCTTTACACAGAATCCGCCGTCGGAGGAACCATGCTGCCTGACCTTTCTCACGCCGAAATCCTGCGCTACTCGCGCCACCTGCTGATCCCCGAGGTGGGCCTGGACGGTCAGCGCAAACTGAAAGCCTTGTCCGCGCTGGTCATCGGCACGGGCGGACTTGGCTCGCCTGTGGCGCTATACCTGGCGGCGGCGGGTGTGGGCCGCATCGGCCTGGTGGATTATGACGTGGTCGACTCGACCAACCTCCAGCGCCAGGTCATCCACGGCAGTGCCACGCTGGGCAGGCTCAAGGTGGAGAGCGCCCGCGCGCGGATGCTCGACCTCAATCCCGACATCCAGGTGGACGCCTACAACGAACCCTTCACCTCTGCCAACGCCCTGCGCATCGCGCGCAATTACGATGTGATCGTCGACGGCACCGACAACTTCCCGACCCGCTATCTCTCCAACGACGTGGCGGTCTTCCTCGGCAAGCCCAACGTGTACGGCTCGATCTTCCGCTTCGACGGGCAGGTCAGCGTATTCGACGCGCGGCGCGGGCCGTGCTATCGCTGCCTGTTCCCCGAACCGCCCCCGCCCGGGCTGGTGCCCACCTGCGCGGAGGGCGGGGTGCTGGGCATCCTGCCGGGCACGGTCGGCACCCTGCAAGCCACCGAGGCGCTCAAGCTGCTGCTGGGCATCGGCGAGCCGCTGATCGGACGCCTGCTGCTGTACAACGCGCTGGATCTGTCCTTCGACTTCGTCACGCTCAAGAAGAACCCCAAATGCCGCGTGTGCGGACCGAACGCCGACATCAAGGAATTGATCGACTACGAGGAATTCTGCGGCGTGCCCGGCCACGACCACGAGGAAGGCTCCGCTGGCGCGGATTGGGACATCGACGCCCCACGGCTGGCCGCCGCCCTTTCCCTGGACCCGCGCCCGCTCCTGCTCGACGTGCGCGAACCGCACGAACAGCAAATCTCCGCCCTGCCCGGCGTCCTCAACATCCCGCTGGGACAACTGGCCGCGCGCCTCTCCGAACTGGACTCGGCCCGTGAGATGGTCGTCTTCTGCAAAGCCGGCACCCGCTCGGCCCGCGCCCTCGAACTGCTGGTCAGCGCGGGCTTCAAGAAAGTGAAAAATCTCAAAGGCGGCATCAACGCCTGGGCCAGGGAAGTGGATACGACGCTGCCCATTTACTAGCCGTCATTGCGAGGAGGGTTGAGACGCGATAGCGTCGAAATCCCGACGACACTTGCACCGCACTGCGTTTTGTGCAGTGCAGGTGAGCAATCTCATGTTCGTGGAAAGAAGAAAGAGTTCCATCCTTGTCTTGATCTCGTGAACGGCGAGCGGAGGCAACATGACATCCAGGTCGATCTTTTCGGGTTTCCTCGCGGGGCTGTTGACTTGCCTGCCCCTGTGGTTGATCATGCACGACAGTTGGGCCGAGCGGCTGGAGCATGGGGCGCTGTCCCCGTCGGCGCTGGAGATCGTGGCCTGGGCGTCGGTGCTGCTCTTCGTCCCGCTGGGCGGAGTCCTCTCCGCCAAATGGAATTGGGCGGAAACGCGCGCCCAATCTGTGCGCAGCGGGGCCGTGGCGGGACTGGTGACGGGCATGCTGGCCTACGTGCTGGTCGGCGCGGCCGGCCTGGGCGTGATGGGCAACCTCAACTTGTTGAACCTGCCCGAAAATTACGTGGCTTCGCAACAGACGGGAACAAATCACATCTATCAGGCGCTCATCTCCACGGCAGATTGGGTCTACCTGGGCTTCTGGGGCTTCCTGTTGGCGGGGTCGGCCCTGGGCGCGGCGGGTGGGTGGCTGGCGGGCGCGGGCCAGGGCTGGGGCAAAGCGCCCGCTCCCAAAGAGGAATGGCTGCTGCGCCTGCCCTTTTATTTGCTGCTCTTCTCGGGCTGCTTCCATTATGCGCTGACGGCGGCGTTTTTCGGCGCCTTCTCCGATTCGCTGTACAACGCAAATACCTTCGCTTTCCTGCCGTCCGGCCTTCTGCTGCGGGCGGGGGACATTCTTTTCCTGAGCCTGACCACTTCGCTGCTGGTCCTGCTGCTGCCCCAGGCGGCCTGCCTGGGCTGGATACTGGCCGCCTGGAAGTACAGACGCTTCCGCGGGTATTACATTTTCTGGCTGCTGGCGGCGGCGCTCAGCCTGGGATTTACCCTGTACTTCGTCGCGTTCGACCTGGGCAGGTACTTCGTGGGGGCGCTGGGATTTTTCCTGGTGATGATCTTCACCTGGTGGACGGCGCGGGCAACGGTGCGACCCTCCGAGCCTGCCCGCTACTCCTTTGGCGATTGGATCGTCTTCCTGCTTTGGCAGGGCTTGCTCTCGGGCGCGCAGGCCTTTGTCGGGCTTATTCCTTTTGCGCTGTCTGCCTCCCTGTTGACTGTAGGGAACATGTCCACCCTGCTGAACCAGGGCGGGGTGGTGGACAGCATTCCGACCCAGTTCAACAACGTCTTCTCGATCCTGTCGAGCGCGGGCCTGATCCTGATGGCCCTGGGCGGCCTGGGCGGTTTGTTCGCAGCCTGGGTGGTCACGTTCGCGCGCAAGTTCTTCTTCTACCCCGAATACTTCAATCGCGCCGGCCTGGACGCGGACTGGAAGAACCCAACCGGCGGCAACAGGGATTTGACATTGAAGACTGAATGACCCGGGCAAAGGGGAAGGGCAGTCGAAGGACAATGGAATGAAAGAAGAAAGAGGAAAGAATCTCCCATCAGACTTCGGAAGTCTCTTGACCGTCTCCATCACCAGACGACTCGAAAGAGACTTCCGAAGTCTTTGTTTGTTATAATCTGCTCATCACATCACCCCGTGGGACAATTCCATGAGCCGAAAACTACGCGTCTTTCTCTGCCATGCCACCGAAGATCGATCTGCCGCGCGTGAGTTGTACGAGAAACTCGCCGCCGAGGTGTGGATTCAACCCTGGATGGACACGGAAGACCTGCTGCCCGGGCAGGATTTTGATGTGGAGATTTACAAGGCCCTGCGCGATTCGGATTCGATTCTGATCTGCCTTTCACAGACTTCAGTGGCAAAAGAAGGCTATCTCAACAAGGAAATCCGCCGCGCCTTGGATGTCGCCCGCGAAAAGCCCGAAGGGGCGATCTACATTATCCCTGTCAAGTTCGATGAATGTACCCCCGCCTTTGCGGAGTTGAAAAAACTGCAATGGCTCGATTACTTTGCGCCCAAAGCACATGAAAAACTGCTCAAGTCCCTGCGCCTGCGCGCGAAGGCCTTGAAGATCGAAACCGCCGCAAAGCAGGCCGCTGCCCCAACTCCCAGACCGGTTGTGGACGACGGCCTGGACTTGTACCGCTTCATCGAAATTCCGCTGCAGCCGAACTCGAAGGCGGATTACCTGTTTTGGATTGGCAAATATCCCATCACTAATGCGCAATACGCGCGCTTCTTGAACGCGCCTGATTATGCCAATCCTGTTTATTGGCTGGAGTTTCCGAAGTTTGACGAGAACTGCAAGCCTATCGGCGATTGGGGTAAAACAGGCCTGAATTGGCTGCGTGAGGAATTGAAGAAGGCCAATGCAAAGGTGTTATTGCCGCGATATTGGGATGACAAGGGTTTGGGAAATTCTAATCCCAATCACCCCGTGGTGGGTATCAGCTGGTACGAGGCCTGCGCGTATGCGGAATGGCTGTTCCAGCATTGGGAGCAACAAGTGGAGGCCAGGGCCAACCCCCACCTGAAGCCCAGTTCCCTGCGCCTGCCCCTTGATACCGAGTGGGTCACAGCCGCGGGTGGGCAGGAACCCGGAGGCCGATATCCCTGGGATGCGCCTGGACAGGCCACCACTTCCTTGAAGGAGATTCTGCGGCGGGCGAATATTGGTGATATTGGAATTGGGCATACGACGCCTGTCAATGCTTACCCTCTTGGGAAAAGTCCATTGGGAGTGATGGATATGGCTGGGAATGTCTGGGAGTGGCAGGGGAACTTTTATCGTCAGGTTCATGATGCTATGAGCCTGCGTGGCAGCTCGTGGAACCTCAATCGGAGCAGCGCGCGTATGTCCGCCCGCTACTTTCGCCCAAGCACCCATTGGTACGACCGCGGTTTTCGTGTAGTGGCGTTCTCCACTCCCAGATAGCTCTTGTTTCCTGTGCGCGCAGCGTGTTTTCTGTGTTCTGTGCTCTTGCCCTTCCGCCGTAAGGCGGGAATTTTTTTGGAAATTTCCAAGACCTGACAGGCGGCGCACTGACGGTTCGTCTTTCGCTCACCGTGTCGAAGTGTTTCATCAGGACGATGGGCAATCAGACTTCTTCGCGCGCATGAGTTCCAGCCAACCCGAATCCCGTGGAAACCTGTTTCTCCAGACTTCGGAAGTCTCTGAGACTTCCGAAGTCTTTTCATCCGCGGCCTCCGTGTGCGATCTTTGTCCTGCCGTCGTGCCAGGTCAGCCCAGGGCTGCGAGCAGCTGTTCCAGCGTCAGCGGGCCGGGGCGCAGGAGGGTGGGTTGCGCGCCGAGGCAGTCGACCAGGGTGGAGGGGATGCCGCCCGGGGTCGGGCCGCCGTCCAGCACCAGCGGGATGCGTCCGTTCAACTGGCGCAGCACCTCGTCCGCGTCGGTGGGGCTGGGCTGGCCCGAAATATTCGCCGAGGTGACGGCCATCGGTCCCGCCGCCCGCAGCAGGGCGCGCGCCGCGGGGTGGTCGGGGATGCGCACGGCCAGGGTGTCGCTGGCCGAGATGGCCGCGGGCAGGGTCGGCTCTTTGGGCACCACCAGGGTCAGCGGCCCGGGCCAGAAGCGGGCGGCCAGCTTTTTCGCCAGGTCGGGGATGTGTGCCGCCACCTTGTCCAAATCCTCCAGGTCGGCGATCAGCACGGGAATGGCTTTTTCGACCGGGCGCTGCTTGGCGGCGTAGATCGACTCCACGGCGGGACCGTCGCAGGCCAGCGCGCCCAGGCCGTAGACCGTATCGGTGGGGAAGGCCGCCAGCCCGCCCGCGCGCAGGACGCGCAGGGCCTGCCCGATGGCGTCGGGTTGGGCGGCCGGCAGGCGCAGTGTGTTCATGATCCAAGTTCCTTGAGGAAGACGGCCGCCACGTGCGGGTCGAAGTGGCGGCCGGCCTGCTGTTGAATGTAGGCCAGGGCCTGTTCCTTCGACCAGGATGCGCGGTAGGGGCGGTCCGAAGTCAGGGCGTCGTACACATCCACCACTGCGAAGATGCGCGCCGCCAGCGGAATGTCTTCGCCGCGGAGTCCTGCGGGGTAGCCGCTGCCGTCCCATCTTTCGTGATGACAATGGGGAATGTCCAGCGCGGGGCGCAGGTGCGGGCTGCGCCGCAGCAGGTCATAGGCGATTTGCGGATGGCGGCGCATCACCTGCCATTCGGCCTCGTCCAGCGGGCCGGGCTTGTGCAGGATGCTATCGGGCACGCCCATCTTGCCGATGTCGTGCAGCAGCGCCCCGCGCCGCGCATGGACGAGCTGCTCGCGTGTGAAGCCCATGACCGTGGCAAGGCGCAGGGTCAGTTCGGTCACGCGCTGGGTGTGGCCTTCGGTCTCGCGGTCGCGCAGTTCGAGGGTCTGCGACCAGCCCTCCAGGGTGGTCTCGTAGGATTCCTGTAGTTCGCGGTTGCTGGTTTCCAAGTCCTTGTACAGCGCCGTGTTGGCGGTGATGGTGTGTTCGAGCCGCTCGGACGTGACCCAGGTGATGGCGGCCACCACCAGCAGGGCGGCCATGCCGGTCAGGTCGTAATTTAGGAACCGGTCGGTCAGGTACATCGACAGGGTGTAGGTTGTGAAGGAAACCGCATAGACCCAAAAGGAGGCCTTGGGTTCGATCACGAAACTGCCGGCCAGAATCGGCAGCACGTACATGACCAGTCCGTTGCTGGGGTTATCGGGGGAATAGAAGAACGAGATGAGCGCGGAGATCAGCAGCGCCGCGGTAACGCCCGCCAGGCGGGTATGGCCTTTTCGATTTACCGCCCAAAGCCCGAGGAAGAAAAAAAATGTGAGCAGGTCCGAAACCAGGTACCAGCCAAATTCGGCGGAGGGCGCCAGGAAAAAATAGTAGAGATTGTTGATCGTGAGCGCGGTCAGCGGAATGAGCAGCAGCAGCAGGAAACCCGCCAGCAATTGTCCGCGGCGCATGGCGGTGGCTGTGTCTGCCCGCACAGAGACGGCCCAATAAACCCATCTTTCGAGGATCTGCTGGGGAGGTTCGCCTGGTTGGTTGTTCATGATCACGGGGCCCTTGCGAACATTATACCCGTGGGGGTTACATTTCAATCAGGGTGGGGAGGCTGATTTCGAGCAGGCGGTCATGGCCGGCCAGGTCCTGGTGCAGGTGGATTTCGGTGTCGGAGAACAGGTCACAGGCCAGCGAAAGGGCCTGCAAGCCCTGGCTGGCTTCGATCTCCAGCAGGATGCGCCCGCCTGGGGCGAGCCACCTGGGAGCGATGGACAGCAGGCGGCGGATGAGGTCCAGGCCGTCGGCTCCGCCGTCCAGGGCGAGGGCGGGTTCCGTTTCGAAGACGGGCAGCCGCCTGAGGGTTTCGGTTGGGATGTAGGGCAGGTTGGCAAAAATGGCGTTGAACGTTGAACGTTGAACGTTGAACGTTGGCAGCAGGTCGCATTCCACGAACTCGATGCGTTCCTGCACGTTGAATTTTTGTGCGTTGCTTCTGGCCACTTGCAGCGCGGCCGGGGAAATGTCGGTGGCCAGCACGTGCACGAGCGGAAGGTGCAGGGCGATGGTCACGGCGATGACGCCCGAGCCGGTGCCCACGTCGATGATGCGCGCAGGGGCGGGCGAGGCCTTCAGCCAGGCGATGGCCTTTTCCACCAGCAGTTCGGTCTCGGGGCGCGGAATCAGCACGTCGGGCGTGACGTTGAAGTCCAGGCCGTAGAATTCCCAATGCCTCAGCAGGTAGGGCAGGGGTTCGCCCGCCTCCAGCCTGGAGACGTCCGCTTCGACGGAATCAAGCTGCGGGGCGGAGAGTTCCAGTTCGGGGTGGGCCAGCAGCCAGGCGCGGGACTGTCCCAGTTGGTGGGCCAGCAGCACCTGCGCATCCAGCGCGGGGCTGTCGCCGGGCAGGCGGGAGGTCATTTGGGGGAGCAAGTCGCCGATTTTCATTTTGGGGCCGGTGAAAAAAGCGACGGCCCGCAGGCCGCCGCTGGAGGGTTACTCATCCTCGTCGTCCACACCCGTGGCCGCCAGGCGGTCGGCTTCGTCGCGGGTGGAGAGTTCCTCGATGAACGGCTCGATGTCGCCATCCATCACAGCCGGCAGGTTGTAGATCGACAGGCCGATGCGATGGTCGGTGACGCGGTTCTGGGGATAATTATAGGTGCGAATTTTCTCGGAGCGTTCGCCCGTGCCGACCTGGGAGCGGCGGTCGGCCTCCAACTCGGCGCGGCGTTTGGCCTCTTCGATCTCGTACAGGCGCGCGCGCAAAATGCTCAGGGCGCGCAGTTTGTTTTGCAGCTGCGAGCGCTCGTCCTGGCAGGTGACGATCATGCCGGTCGGTTTGTGGAACAGGCGCACGGCGGTGGAGTTCTTCTGCACGTTCTGTCCGCCCGCGCCCGAGGAGCGGTAGACCTCGATCACGATGTCGCTGTCGGGGATGTCCACTTCCACGTCGTCGACTTCGGCCATCACGGCCACGGTCGAGGTGGAGGTGTGGATGCGTCCCTGGGCTTCGGTGGTGGGCACGCGCTGCACGCGATGCACGCCCGATTCCCATTTGAGCTTGGAGTAGGCGCCCCTGCCCTTGATCTCGAAGATGACTTCCTTGTAGCCGCCCACGCCGATGGCGCTCTCGGACATGATCTCGGCCTTCCAACGCTGGCTGTCGGCATAGCGCGTGTACATGCGGAACAGGTCGGCCGCGAAGATGGCGGCCTCGTCGCCGCCCGCGCCCGCGCGGATTTCGACGATGACGTTCTTCTCGTCGCGCGGATCCTTCGGCACCAGCAGGGCCTTGATCTCCTTTTCGAGGACTTCGATCTTCGGGCCAAGTTCGGCGATGTCCATTTCGGCCAGCGAGACCATGTCGGGATCGTTCCCCGCCAGCAGAATGGCCTTGGCCTCGTCCAGGTTCTTCATGGCCTGGCGGTATTCGCGCGCCTTGCTGACGATGGGTTCCAGGTCGACGCGTTCCTTGTTGATCTCGGCGGCGCGCTGGTAGTTCGACCCGACTTCGAGCAGTTCGCTGCCGAGTTGTTCGTAACGTTCTTCGATGCCTTGCAGTTTATCGAGCATGGAGTAACCTTTTGCCAAGGCGGGATAACATCCCGCCCTACGGAATGTGACAGAATAAAACGCGGCAAACCTGCGCCGCGTTGGGGAATTATACCAGAGGCATAAAAGACTCTACTGCAAAAACCTTTTTAAACACGAAGGACACGAAGGTCACTAAGGAAATACAAAGGCGATTTAAAAATGTTGAAAATTCTCATCGATTCGCTTGAAGAAAACCTTCGCGATATTTGATGGCTCATTGGGAATCTCCGTGAAACCTGTACTGAGCCTGTCGAAGTATCCGTGTCATCCGTGTGCAGAATCACTGCGTCTCACCTGCACCCACCGCAGGTGCGGTGTCGCGCAGCGAACGGCGGCAAGCTCCAAAGAGCCTATTTGATTTGAGTGTGACTAAAGTCAGTTGATATCGAGTCGTTCGGCTTGCTCTAGCCAATGGTTCTTAAGTGGAACGCCGTACAATTCGTGATGATGTTGAGCGCGACGGAAAGCATGAAAGTCTTCCC
>JBMOMS010000155.1:0-10584 GCA_049324895.1 Chloroflexota bacterium | reverse complement strand
TTTCTACGGTCCCGGCGGGACCGAGGTCGAAATGGAAATGGGGGTGGCGGTCGGGGTGCTGGTCACGGAAATGACGCCGTTCGCGACCACGATCTGGACGTAGACCAGGTCGCCGAAGGTGTATCCGTACTCGTCCTGTAATTTCCAGTAGCCGGTGTACGTGCCCTCCTTATAGGGAGCAACCAGGGTGATGGACAGGTCGGCGTTCTTGTTGACCTTCACGCTCTGGCCGAGGTCGACGGAGGTCCCGCCCATATTCGACCCCTTGACGAAGACCAGGGAATAATCCGCGTTCCAGGTGCAGCTGCCGGTATTCCTGAATCGCCAGGTTTTGACGAAGACCTCGCCCGGGGCCAGGACGGTTCCGTCCGGGATGGTCACATCCTTGACGAAAGCCGAGTCCGCGCAGGTGTAATAGGGGGAATAGTCCCGCCCCCAGATCGAGGTGGCCGTGGCTGGATTTTTGGTGGGCGTGCGCGATGGGGTGGGAGTGACCGTCGGTGACGGGGTGAGGGTCGGCGTGGCGCTGGGAACGACCCACGCCGTCACGCTGGCAGCCACCGCAGTATTGACGGCGGAGCGAACGTCTTCGGTCGGCGGGGAGGCGGCAGCGGGGGCGCTTCCGCAGGCCCCCAACAGAAACGCCAGCAGCAGGCCAATCCCTGCCAGCCTGCCCGGGAAATGAAATCCGAATTTGCTGATTTGCCTGTTCATCCTGCAACTCTTTGAACCGATTTGCTTCCTTATCATACCAGGGGGCCATATTAATTGTGTCCGAAAATTATGGGGAAATTGTGAAAGCTCGGGCAGATTCGATATCAAAACTGAAATCGCCAAAACCTTTGCTTTTCAGCAATCCGCATGTTCAGTATAATAGGTCCTGTACCCAAGACGTCGTTCGCGCAGTTTTTGATCCATCCTGGAGGCGTAAGGTGAAGTTGACTCTCATCTTCCTTCTCATCGACCTGGCCGTCCTGCTGGCGTATCCCATTGTATTTGTAATCCATCGAGTGCGCAGGATGCTGCAAGCCAAACACTAGGAGTTTGTCCGCAACACAGCCCGGCCGCCAAGAGCGGGATGCTCGGATAAGTTCCAGGAAACCATCACACCAGTTCGTCGAATCTATTTCGGGAGGCTTCCATGCCAACACTGAACGATATCCTGGCCGTCATTTTGGGGGGCGGACGCGGCGCGCGCCTGTACCCGCTCACCCAGCAGCGCTCCAAGCCCGCGGTGCCCATCGCAGGCAAGTACCGCCTGATCGATATTCCGATCAGCAACTGCATCAACTCGCAAATTTACCGCATTGCCCTGTTGACGCAGTTCAACTCGGTCTCGCTGCATCGCCACATCTCGCGCAGCTATCAGTTCGACGCCTTCCATACTGGTTGGGTGCAGATCTGGGCCGCCGAGCAGACCCTCGACCGCTCGGACTGGTACCAGGGCACGGCAGACGCCGTCCGCAAGCAGCTGTTCGAAATCCAGGCCACGGGCGCGAAGCACGTGTTGATTCTGGCGGGCGACCACCTTTACCGCATGGACTACGCCTCGATGGCCAACTATCACTGGGAAAAGGGCGCCGACATCACCGTGGCGGTCCAGCCTGTGGCGCTGGACGAGGCCCATCGCTTGGGCATCCTTAAACGCGAATCGGACGGGCGCATTTCCTCCTTCGTGGAAAAGCCCAAGGACCCCGACATCCAGAAGCGCTTCTTCAGCCGCGACGATCCCGTGCGCCCGCTGCTCGGCTCGATGGGCATCTACATGTTCAATACCCAGGTGTTGATCGACCTGTTGACCAATTACCCCAAACACGACGACTTTGGCGGCGACATCATCCCGCAGGCCATCGGCTCGCTCAAGGTTTTCGGCTTCGATTTTGAAGGCTTCTGGCAGGACATCGGGACGATCCGCTCGTTCTACGAGACCAACCTGCTGCTGGCTTCCGCCAACTCGCCCTTCAATTTCTATGACCCGAAGCTGCCCATCTACACCCGCGCGCTCTTCCTGCCCGGCTCCACCGTGGAAGACAGCCAATTGAAGGACGTTCTGATCTCCGAGGGCTGCCGCATCCAGAAGGCCGAGATCACGCACTCGATCATCGGAACCCGCAGCCAAATCGGGGAGGGGACGGTCATCCAGGACAGCATCATCATGGGATCGGACTATTATGACAGTGAGGCCCGCAAGCGCAGCATCCCAATCGGCATCGGCGCGAACTGTCACATCGAAGGCGCCATCCTGGACAAGAACGCCCGCATCGGCGACAGGGTGGTCATCCTGCCCTTCCCGCGCGACAAGGATATCGACCACGATACCTGGTACGTGCGAGACGGCATTGTAGTGATCCCCAAGGATGCCGAAATTCCCTCGGACACCCGCATTGCACCTGACGAATCGGGTATTTAAGTCACATTGACATGCCCTGGCGCCGGGCGTACACTCCCTGCGCCTAGAGGAAAAATCAGACCGTCACGGAGGTGGTCCGTGGCGGTCTTTTTTTCTGAATCCCCGGCGTGGAGAAGTGAATGAGTGAAATCTGGCCTGTTGCCATCATCATTTTGCAGTTGATCTTCCTGGAGGGCATCCTGTCCATCGACAATGCGGCTGTGATCGGGGCATTGGTTTCCCCGCTGCCTGCCGACAAACCCGTTCCCTGGCCGAAAGCCTTGAAGCGGCTCGGTGATTGGCTGCATCCCCTATTGGGAGATCAGCGCATGGCGGCCCTGCGCGTAGGCCTGCTGGGCGCCTATCTGGGCCGCGGCCTGATGCTGTTCCTGGCCAGTTTCCTCATTCATAATTCATGGATCAAACTGTTTGGCGCGCTCTACCTCATCCACCTGGCCTTCGACAACCTGCAGGATAGATCGGGCGGCGGCGGCGAGGACGATGACAACATCAAACCCATCAAGGTGCAGTCCTTCTGGACCACCGTGCTGACGGTCGAAACCATGGACTTGATCTTCAGCATCGACAACGTGGTGGCAGCCGTCTCGCTCTCCAACAAGGTCTGGGTGGTCATGCTGGGCGTGGCCATCGGCATCCTGACCATGCGTTATGCGGCGACCATCTTCAGTTACGCGGTCGAACGCGAGCCGATCCTGCAGCAGGCGGCCTACATCCTGGTTCTGAACATCGGCGTGGAAATGGTGCTCGACCAGGTATGGCACATCGAGATCTCGGATCTGATGCGCTTTGGCATCTCCGTCGCCACGATCCTGCTGGCGCTGGCCTACGCTCACAGCGCCTTCCTGCAAAAATTTCACTTTGCGCTGGCCTGGCTGGCCCGGGGCTTCGGCATCGTAAATGAATTTGTGGACTGGGCGCTGGCTCCGTTCCGTGGCATACTTATTTTGGCCTTCAGCCTGGTCCGCCGTAAATCCGCGGCGACTCCTGCATGAAGGGAAGGCGAAACGATATGATCACCATCAAAACACCGGTCACCCGTGACGATTTCAAGGCCTACTACGCCCTGCGGTACAAAGTCCTGCGCGAACCCTGGGGGCATCCCAAAGGCACGGAGAAGGACGATTATGAACCCATCAGTGAACACTTCATGGCCGTCAACGCAAAGGGCGAGGTGCTGGGCGTCGCCAAGCTGTATGAAAAGTCGGCGGGCGTGGGTCACATCTCCCACCTGGCCGTCTCTGGTGAGTACCATCATCAGGGTATTGGCCGCCTGTTGGTGCAGACGGTCGAGGCGCGCGCGCAGGAACGCGGATTCCATTCGATTGGTTCGATGGCGCGCGTCACCGCCACCCGCTTTTTCGAGAAATACGGCTATCGCGTGACCGGCATCTCCCACCTGCACCTGGGAACCACCCACCTGGTCTGGATGGAAAAAGAGTTGACCGGGCAAAAGAAGTGACAATCGCGCAATCCGGGATGGTCACTTTGTTTTACCAAACGATATGGGGCGTTCAATTTGAGTTGAAGCAGGTGGTTGAGTAGGCGACGTATCCCCGGTCGCCGCACACCTGCACTTGCAGGTTTCAACTGAAATTGAACACGCCCAAACAATATTGCCAGCCTGCATGGCTTGACATTGTTTTTTATCTTGGAGTAAACTACTTGTGGATGGGGAGTAGCCGCCTGTTCCCCACAGGATGGATCGTCGTCATATCATTGGCTCATCCGCCATCGGCGATCCATGCGCATGTATGCGTTGGCGAGACCACCACAGGTGTGGTGGTTTTTTTTTATTGGCATCACCGCACACATTCCTCCTCAGGAGAGATCCTTATGTCCCTTGCCAAGAACGAAAGTCCGCAACAAGACTGGCATGCCTTGCAAGCCGATGAAGTCCTGCGCCACCTGGAAGTGCAGGAGCAGGGCCTTACCAGCCGGGAGGCCGCCGAGAGGCTCGCAAAGTATGGCGAGAACCAATTGCACGAAGCGCCGCGCCCCACCTTCTGGCACATGTTGTGGGACCAGCTCAATAACTTCGTCGTCATCTTGTTGATTGTGGCTTCGGTCATCTCGGCCCTGCTGGGCGATTACATCGAAGCCGCGGCCATCCTGGCCATCGTCGTCCTGAACTCCGTGCTGGGCATCGTCCAGGAACGCAGCGCGGAGGAGGCCCTGGCGGCGCTCAAGAAATTGGCCGCGCCAGACGCCCAGGTCATCCGCGATGGGCGCCGCCAGTCGGTGCCCGCCCGCAACCTGGTGCCCGGCGACATCGTCCACCTCGAAGCGGGGAACTACATCCCCGCCGATGTGCGCCTGCTGGAAGCCGTCAACCTGCGCATCGAGGAAGCCTCGCTGACGGGCGAGTCGCTGCCCGTGCAGAAGAACGCCGTCAGCGTGCTCGACAAGAACGTCCCGCTGGGAGATCGCAAGAACACGGCCTTCATGGGTACGCTGGTCTCCTACGGGCGCGGACGCGGCGTGGTGGTCAGCACGGGCATGCGCACCCAGCTCGGCCTGATCGCCTCCATGCTGCAAAACGTGGAAACCGAGGAAACCCCGCTCCAGCGCCGCCTCGACCAGCTCGGCAAGTCGCTTTCGATTGGCTCGCTGATTTTGGTGGCGGTCGTCTTCATCGTGGCGCTCTTCAACTACACCGATGTCAGCCAAATATCCAACGGCTTCCTGGAGTATCTCAAGGAATATGCCGCGGAGATCACCGAAGTCTTCATCATCGCCGTCAGCCTGGCGATTGCCGCCGTGCCCGAGGGCCTGCCCGCCGTCGTGACCATCTCGCTGGCGCTTGGCATGCGGGAGATGATCCGCCGCCATGCGCTGATCCGCAAACTCTCCTCGGTGGAAACGCTCGGCTCGGCCACCACCATCTGCTCGGACAAGACCGGCACCCTGACCCAGAACGAGATGACCGTCACGCGCATCTGGACCGACGGCCAGTTCATCGACGTGACGGGGACGGGCTACGTGCCGAAGGGCGATTTCCTGGTCGACGGCCAGACCGCGAATCTGACAAAGTATCCCGCAGCGCTGACCACCCTGTGGCTGGGTGTGTTAAACAATGATTCCGAGATCGAAACCACCGGCGAGAACGCCGGCAGCCAGACCTACCGCATCGTCGGCGACCCGACCGAGGGCGCGCTGCTGGTGGCCGCCGCCAAGGCGGGCGCGCCGTACATCCAGATCAACGAGGCTTATCCGCGCGAGAACGAGGTGCCCTTCGATTCGGAACGCAAGCGCATGATTACGATCCACGATGTGCGCGAACCAAGTCCCACGGACCCCTCCCCGTTCTATGATGAAAAACACAAGAATTGGGATGTGATTGCCGTCAAAGGCGCGCCCGACGTGGTGTTGGAATTGTGCTCGCGCTACCAGGCCATGAACGACGAAGCCAAACCGCTCGACCAGGCTGGCCGTGAGCGCATCCTGGCTGCCAACGATGCCATGACCGCCAACGCCCTGCGCGTGCTGGGCCTGGCCTATCGCGTGGTGAAGGATGTGCCCGATAACCCCGAAGACCTCAAACCCGAGGAGCTCGAAAAGGATCTGGTCTTCGTCGGCCTGATGGGCATGATCGACCCCGCCCGCTCGGAAGTGAAACCCGCCCTCGAACGCGCCCGCCATGCGGGCATCCGCACCGTGATGATTACGGGCGATTACCCGAACACAGCCAAGGCCATTGCCGAAACCATCGGATTGCTGATCCCGGGCCACAAGGTCCGCACGGGCGCCGAAGTGGACGCCATGTCCGAGGCGGAACTCCAGCGCGAGATCAAGGTCACCGATGTGTTTGCGCGCGTCTCGCCCGAACACAAGATGCGCATCGTGGATGCGCTGCAGGCCAACGATGAGATCGTCGCCATGACCGGCGACGGCGTCAACGACGCGCCCGCCATCAAGCGCGCCGACATCGGCGTGGCGATGGGCATCACCGGCACCGACGTGGCCAAGGAAACCGCCGACATGGTGCTGACCGACGACAACTACGCCAGCATCGTCGCGGCCGTCGAGCAGGGCCGCATCATCTACTCGAACATCCGAAAATTCGTGTTCTTCCTGCTGTCCTCCAACGTGGCCGAGATCATGATCATCTTCCTCGCCACCCTGGCCGGCCTGCCCGCCCCACTGACCGCCATCCAGTTGTTGTGGCTCAACCTGATCACCGACGGCGCGCCCGCGTTGGCGCTCGCCATGGAAAAGGGCGATCCCGACATCATGGATCACAAGCCGCGCTCCAAGAAGGAGCCGATTGTCAACCGCTCGATGGGCATCGGCATCTTCGTCCAGACCATCGCGCAGACCTCCGCCGTGCTGCTGGCCTTCGGCCTCGGCCTGATCTGGCACCTGGAAGCCGGCGCGCATGTGATTGGCAATCCGTTCACCTACCTGCTCCAGCACGACTGGCGCGGCGTGGATGTGCAGACCGCCGAGACGATGGCCTTCGCCACCCTCTCGCTGGCCGAACTGTTCCGCGCCTACACTGTCCGCTCGGAACGCGCCTCGATCTTCCGCATCGGCTTCTTCTCGAACAAGTACATGCAGTACGCCGTCGGCGCGTCGATACTCCTGCTCTTCGCCGTCACCGCCGTGCCCTTCCTCCAGCCGATCTTCAACACCCACTTCCCCACCCTGCGCGAATGGGCCACCATCATCGGCCTGGCGCTCATTCCTGCTGTGGCAGAGGAGATCACCAAGTTCTTCCTGCGGCGCAGCGAAGCATAAACGCGAATACAAAGCTCAAAGTTGAGGCGGCAGTTATACTGCCGCCTTTTTCTTTGTGGCAAAACCACGTGACAAAAGCCCAATTTAGACTTAGAATATCCGAATTACAAAGGAGCCCCCCATGTCCGCAAAAACAATATCCGAACGATGCCAGCAAGCCATCGAAAAATACAACCTGCTCCACCACCCATTTTACGTGGCCTGGAGCGAGGGACGCCTACCCGTCACCGCGCTGCGCGATTACGCCCGCGAATATGGCGCATTTATCCGTACCATTGGCGAGGGCTGGAGCAGGGTCGGCGAGGAGAAGATCGCCAAAGTGGAGGAAGGTCACGCCACAGTTTGGGAGCGCACCTTCGCTGCCAGCCTCGGCACCTCGATGGGCGAACCAGGGATGCAGGGCGTGGCCGACCTGGTATCCACCTCGCGCGAACTCTTTGCGCAGGAGACCACCGCCCTGGGTGCGCTGTACGCCTTCGAGTCCCAGCAGCCGTATACGGCGCAAAGCAAACTCCACGGCCTGCGCAAACATTACAGCCACCTGCCCGAAAAGGTGGGGGAATACTTCCGCCTGCACGAGACCGATTTCGAAGAGCCCGCCTTGTTGGCCGCAAAGATGGACGCGCTGGACGCGATCCGCGGCGAGCAGGTGGTGTCCGCCTGTGAGCGCACCGCCGCCGCGCTCCACAATGCGCTGACAGCCCTCTACGAACCGTACGCCGCGGAATTGGCGATCTAAATCAAGTGAGAGGGGTGGGCTTCTGAAGTCCGCCCCTCTATAAGCCCACTGACAGTTTGTTTGAGAAATACAACGGTGGTCGAGTAGGCGGTGTTCGCCCGCCGTATCGAGACCACCAAGAAGTAAAAGCTCTTCACTTTTTACGGGGAAACGCTCATGCTACAATTGCCTCAACGGAGGCCGCATGGACTTACAACTCACTGGAAAAGTAGCCATCGTCACCGGCGCAAGCCGCGGAATTGGACACGCCATCGCCGAGACGCTTTCCGCCGAGGGGATGCGGCTCGTCCTCGCGGCGCGCTCACTCGAAGACCTGGAATCCCTCTCCGCTGCGCTGCCGACCGAGAGCCTGGTCCAGGCCATTGACCTGAGCCAACCCCAGGCGGCGGGCCTCGTCGTCCAGGCAGCGCTCGAACGCTTCGGCCAGATCGACCTGCTGGTCAACAACGCAGGCGCCACCCAGCGCGGCGACTTCCTTACATTGACCGACGATCAATGGGCCGAGGGCTATGCCCTGAAATTCTTCGGCGCCATGCGCCTGTGCCGCGCCGCATGGACTCATTTGCAAGTCAGCCGCGGGAGCATCGTCAACATCATCGGCATCGGCGGGCGCACGGGCAGCGCCGAGTTCGCCATCGGCGGCTCGGTCAACGCCGCGCTGATGAACCTGACCAAGGTGCTGGCCGACCGCGGAATCAAAGACGGTGTGCGCGTCAATGCGCTCAACCCCGGCTCGATTGCCACCGAAAGACTGCAAGTCCGCATCCGCGCATGGATGCAGGAAAAAAATCTTGACGAAGAACAAGCCATACGCCAGATGGCATCCAAACTGGGCATCGCCCGCTTCGGCCAGCCCGCCGAAATCGCCCGCGCCGTAGCCTACCTCGCATCCCCACAGGCGGAGTACATTCAAGGCGCGATTCTGGATGTGGATGGCGGGGCCACAAGGACATTGTGAAAACGCCTCACGAAGTCGGCGAAGGGTTTATACTTGGGGAGGTCGATTACTCCTCAACTCAAATCACCTCTGGGAGGAATTCATGAAAACGTTTCACATTCTCCGCAGCATCAAAATCAGGCAACTGGTCATATTCCTTATCCTGGCAGGAACGACAGGCTGGATGGGGTCGTTTGCGTTCCACGGGCTCCCGACGTACAGTGCTTTGATAGACGCATTTCTTGTCTCCAACTTGTTCTTTGGAATTCTTACCCTCTGGATTGCTTTGGTCCTATATGCCAGCCAGAGGGCGAAACTAACCTTCGATCAGGAATTCATGCGGTTTTCATCTGTTTCTCCCAGATTGAATGGTCTCCTGCCATTCTGGCTTCATCCTTTTACCATTCGTTATGGATACATCAAATGGGTGGAACGCGGCGCGCTGCCGGGATCGCTATTTATTACAGGCACAAACGGCAAAACAATGCGATTCCTCACCTCCCTATTTGGCAAAAATTACGGCGAGGAAATCCTGGTTGAATTGAAAAGCCATCTGCCTGCCGAATGTCTGGACAAGAATATCGAACTTCGATTCAAGTGGACGAAAGCTGAAGTAGTCCACCAAATTGTCCAATTATCCATTTCGCTTGTTTTGCTCATAACCATGGTTTTTGATCCCACCATTCCCTATATCGGTGGTTGGTATCTCAAAGACTGGCATGTGGAGGCCCGTTTCTCCTGGCTGGAAAATGCGGATGTGAATTCAGTGCCGTCAGTCGATGAGTACTGGGTTGTAACCGAAAACTTCGTGCCCAAACGCATCCTGCATGGCAGTCATGGAAGGGTACAGGAGTGGGACGTGCCTGAACTATCGGCAGATGACCAAATCAGTTTTATTAGCGGGGACGCAAACCAAAATCCCATCCTCTGGCTGGATGACCGGATTTTACATTTTGACGGCCAGTGGGAAACCATTCGATATCAGGGCAATACCATTTTTGAACTGCTGAAATATCAAGGTCGGGTTCAGGGGGAGACGGCGCTGGTCATGCCTGGATACCCACTCGTGCGTATCAACGCCCTCACAGGCAGGTGGGAAGCGGTTGCCCTGCCCCAAACGGCCGTCGAGCAACAACTCTTGCCAGATCAGATACAGGTCACCCCGCAAGGAGATTTCCTGGTTTTGATGAGTTCCGAACAGGCAAGCCGCATTTTCATTCTCGCAAAAGATGGTTGGAAACCACAGGAATACCCCATCGATCTTCCACAGGATGGGTATGCTGTCGATGTAACTCTGGGCACGAATGAGGCGGTGTGGGTTCTGTACCGGAGTCGCACTGATCGCCAGAATTATTCTGTGATGAAGACAGATATGACAGGTCAGACTTCAATCACGCGCCTGCCCCCGGTGCCGACCAGGGATGACGACTATCCCCGTTACCAAAACCTGTATGTTGATGTGCATGATCGTATCTGGGTTTATGGAAACTATCCCGAGTTCATGGCTATCTTTTCACCCGTCTGGCAGGGCGATGCCCTGGTTGTGGAGCAGTACACCAAGAGCAACTCGAATTTTCCGCACAGCCCTGCGGAAGCGCCCATCATGTCCCCGGATGGCTTGATTTGGGCCTTCGATGAAACAATCGTCAAAATGGACACAAACCTGGCAGACCTGCCTGCGCCCCTGCCCTTTAGTTTGACAAGCGTGGAATGGGGTGTAATCAGGCTTGTCATTATGGGCGTTCAATTGCCTTATCTTTT
>JBMOMS010000154.1:0-10588 GCA_049324895.1 Chloroflexota bacterium | reverse complement strand
CTTCAGCGTCACCATCCCTGACACGGTCGAGTTGAACTACGGCGTGCTGGCCTACGACGAGGGAATATTGACCCTGGCCCACGCCTACCCAATGGTCGCGGTCTACGACGACGAAGGCTGGAACGCTGAAATTCCGCCCCAATCGGGCGACCTGACTTATGCGGACATCTCCTTCTTTGATGTCACGGTCACGGCCCCCAAAGACCTGACCCTGGTGGTCGTGGGGAACGAGGTCAGCCGCCAGGTGGAGGGAGGGCAGCAGATCGCGCGCTATGCCGCCGGTCCCGTGCGCGATTTCTACCTGGCCGCCGGCCGCGGGCTCGAGTCGGTGCGCCAGTCGGTCGGCGAAACGACCGTCAGCTTCCACGCCTCGCCCGCACAGCAGGGCGGAGCCGAGGCCGGCCTGCAAACCGCCCTGCGCGCGCTGAAAGATTTCGCCGCCCGCTTTGGTCCCTATCCCTACACCGAACTGGAATTGGTCGCCACACCCACCCTGGCGCTGGGCGTCGAATACCCGGGCGTGATCGCCATCGCCGAGCGCATCACGGAACCCGACCACGACTACCTCGAAAGCGTGGTGGCGCACGAGGTGGGGCACCAGTGGTTCTACAACCTGATCGGCAACGACCAACTCGACGATCCCTGGCTGGACGAATCGCTGACGCAATTCGTCACCCTGCTGTACTTCGAGGACGAGTACGGCTCGGGCGGCTACCAGGGCTTCCGCGCCTCGTTGACCCAGCGCTGGCAACGGGTGGACAACCAACCCATCCCAGTGGGCCTGCCCGTGGCCGATTACGACGGCGCGGAATACAGCGCCATCGTCTACGGGCGCGGGGCGCTCTTCTTCGAGGCGCTGCGCGAACAAATGGGAGCAGAGACCTTCGACGCATTCCTGCGCGACTACGCGGACGCGTATGCCTGGGGCATCGCCACTCCTGCGGGGCTGAAAGACCTGGCCGAGCAACACTGCGCCTGCGACCTGTCGCCGCTGTTCGACGCGTGGATCGATCCATAACGCGGCACATCCTCCCCGAAAAGGGGTATGCCGCGAGCCGCTTCTTTCACGAGCCGCGCGGGCGGCGTGGTACAATTTTTGCCCACTGGAGAAATTGTGTCCCCCAAGAACATCAAGACCGTCGACCTGGTTATTCCTGTCTTCAACGAAGCGGGCGTGGTGGAACAAACCCACGCCCGCCTTGCTGCTGCGCTGGAAGGCCTGCCCTACGATTTTCATTTCATTTACGTGGACGACGGTTCCCGCGATGGAACCGCCGACTCGCTCTCTGCGCTGGCCGCCCGCGACCCGCGCGTGACGACGCTCGCGCTCAGCCGCAACTTCGGACACCAGGCCGCCCTCACCGCCGGGCTGGATGCCTCCCGCGGCGACGCCGTCCTCACCCTGGACGGCGATGGGCAGCATCCGCCCGAAATGATCCCCGAAATGCTGCGCCTGATGGAACAAGGCTACGACATCGTCCAGACCCAGCGCATCGACGAGACCCAGCCCGCCTCCTTCAAGAAGTGGACCTCGGGCCTGTTCTACCGCCTGATCAACTCCATCAGCGGGACGCAGGTGCTGGCCGGCGCGGCCGACTTCCGCGCGCTCTCGCGCCAGGCCGTGGATGCGCTCAAGTCCATGCCCGAATATCACCGCTTCCTGCGCGGCATGGTGGCCTGGATCGGCTACCCGACCGTGATCCTGCCCTACCAGCCCGCCGAACGCATCAGCGGTCAGTCCAAGTATTCGGTCAAAAAGATGTTCCGCCTGGCGATGGACGCCGTCTTCTCGTTCTCGCTCGTGCCGCTCTACATCGGCCTGAGCATGGGCGGGTTGTTCCTCTTTATGGCCTTTGCCGAGGCGGTCTACGTGCTGTCGTTTTGGGTCACGGGCCGCACGTCGGGGCTGGAACGCGGCTGGAGTTCGCTGATGTTCATGCTCCTGATCGTGGGCGGCATCCTGATGATCCTGCTGGGCTTCATCGGCGTGTACATCGGCTACATCTTCCAGGAAGTCAAACGCCGCCCCATCTACCTGCTGAAAAAGGAGGGACCGAATGAGTGAACCCCGTCCGCGTTTCGTATTCACGTTGCTGCGCCACGGCGAATCGGTTGGCAATGCCGAAGCCCGCTGGCAGGGACAGGTCGACTTCCCGCTCAACGACATGGGCCGCGCCCAGGCGCGCGCGCTGGTCAAACGCTGGCGCTCTGAGGGCGTGACCTTCGAGCGGGTCTTTGCCAGTCCGCTGCTGCGCGCAAGGGAAACCGCCGAGATCGTCGCCGCCGGGCTGGGCGGCCTGCCGATTGCATTTGAAACCGATTTGATGGAACGCGCCATCGGCGACTACTCGGGCCTGACGGGCGAAGAGGTGCGCCAGTTTGGCCGCCCCGACTTCACCACCCCCTACGACGCGGTGGGCGGCCACGGGGAGGGCGATTGGGAACTGTTCCTGCGCGCGGGGCGGGTGCTGCATTGGCTGCTGCGCCAGCCGGTGGGGAAATACCTGGTCGTCTCGCACGGCGGCCTGTTGAACCAATTCATGCACGCGGTCACGGGCATCGCGCCGCACGCCAACGACGGCGGTCCGCGTTTTCGCTTCGGAAACACCGCCTTCTCCCGTTTGGTTTACATCCCCAGCCAGCACCGCTGGGACATCGAAACACACAACGACCATACGCACTGGAAGGGTGTCGCGCCGTATTAGGTGTCCCGCTGCGCGGACCGAAGTCCGCATTTCAAAAAACTGATCACAGGAGCGCAGACTTCCATCTGCATACCGCGGACTCAAAGTCCGCAGTCCGACAACAATAACCATGCAACCATCCAATTCCCAATCCCTGAAAATCCTCTCCTTCGGCGCGGGCGCCATCGGCACCTACATCGGCGGGAGCCTGGCGCTGGCGGGACACCAGGTCGTGTTCATCGAGCGGCCCGACATCGCCGAGGACCTGCGCGGGCGCGGCCTGCGCCTCGACCTGACCCTGGACGAAAGGCGCAAGACGAAGGATGCCTTCACGCTCGACTCGCGCTCCTTCGTGATGGCCGCCTCGCTGGAGGACGCGCTCAAATTCGGTCCCTTCGACGTGGGCCTGTTCGCCCTCAAATCCTTCGACACCCGCCCTGCGCTGGAGCAGATGCGGCCCTACGCGGACAGGCTGCCGCCCCTGCTGTGCCTCTCCAACGGCGTGGACAACGAACCCGCCATCGCCGCCGCTTTGGGCGCGGACAAGGTCATTTACGGCACGGTCACCTCGGCCATCGGTCGGCGCGGACCTGGCGACATCATCCTCGAAAAATTGCGCGGCGTGGGCGTCGCGGCGGGGCATCCCCTCTCCGAGCGGCTGACCGCCGCGCTGGACGGGGCCTGCCTCAACTGCCGACTGTTCGCAGACGCCGCCGCGATGAAATGGTCGAAGATGCTGACCAACCTGATCGCCAATCCCGCCTCGGCCATTCTCGACATGACCGCCGCCGAAATCTTCGCCAACCGCAAGCTGTATAAACTTGAAATCGAGATGCTGCGCGAATGCCTGGCCGTGATGCAGGCCCAGGGCATCGAGGTCGTCGACCTGCCCGGCACGCCGGTCAAGGCGCTGGCCTTCGCCACCCGCCTGCCGTTATGGCTGTCCAGGCCCTTCGTGGGACGCGCCGCCGGCAGCGGGCGCGGCGGCAAGATGCCCTCCTTCCACATCGACCTGCACGCCGGCCGCAGCCAAAGCGAAGTGGATTTCCTGCACGGCGCGGTCGTGCGCGCGGGCAAGAAGATGCAGGTCGCCACCCCCGTCAATGAAGTGTTGACCGGGACCCTGCTCAAGCTCACGAACAAGGAAATTCCACTCGAAGAATTTGCCCGCCAGCCGGAGAAATTGCTGGCATTATTATAGGAGTCCAAAGTCTCCCGGCTTTGGAAGTTAAGTCATGAAAAGTACCACCTGCATTCAGATGATCCCCCCCCGTTCCACTGTCGAGGTGCAGCTGCCCGATGGGCGCATCCTCACGGGACCGCGCGGGGCCACGGTGGCCCAGTTCCTCCAGGCTGCCATGCGGCCCGGGGATGCCCCGCTGGTGGCGGCCATCGTCAACGATGAACTCCGCGAGCTGACCTACAGCATCGACATGGACGCGCGCGTCCAGCCCATCACCCTCGGCGAGACCGACGGCTCGCGCATTTATCGCCGCTCGCTGACCCTGCTGCTCGAAATGGCCTTCTCGGACCTGTTCCCTGCCTCCAAGTTGACCATCGACCACTCGGTCGCATTCGGCGGGTACTACTGCCAGGTCAGCGGGCGCGACCCACTGGGCCAGGCCGAACTCGAGCAGTTGAAGCAGCGCCTGCAGGAATTCATCGATGCCGACCTGCCCTTCGAACGCCTGGAACTGCCGCTGGCCGAGGCTGTAGAATACTTCCGCTCGCGCGGCTATGAAGACAAGGTGCATCTCTTTGCCTACCGCCGCAAGCCCTACGTCACGCTCTACCGCCTGGGCGAACGCATGGACTATCACCACGGCTACATGGTGCCCTCCACAGGCTACCTGCGCTGGTATGACCTGTACCCGACCAACGGCGGCTTCACCCTGCGCTTCCCGCGCCACGACGCGCCCACCCAACTGCTGCCCGTTCCCGAATACCCGAAGCTGCTCAATGCCTTCCGCCAGTACGGCGACTGGCTGAGGCGGCTGGGCATCGATAACGTCGGCGCGCTGAACGACGCCATCCACGCGGGACGCGGCAGTGAGGTCGTGCTGGTCTCCGAGGCCTTCCACGAGCAGAACCTGTCCGACATCGCCCGCCAGGTCGCCGACCACCGCGACCAGATCCGCCTGGTGCTGATCTCGGGGCCGTCTTCCTCGGGCAAGACCACCTTCTCACGCCGCCTGACCGTCCAGATGCTGGCGCTGGGCATCTCGCCCTTTCCGCTCGAATTGGACAACTACTTCCTCGACCGCGACCAGACCCCGCCGGGACCCGATGGCAAGCCCAACTTCGAAGCCCTCGAAGCCCTGGACCTCGACCTGCTGGCTGACCAGTTGCAGGCCCTCATCCGCGGAGAGCAGGTGCATCTGCCGCACTTCAACTTCAAGACGGGCAAACGCGAAGCGGGCGACCTGATCCAGCTCAAACGCGGACAGTTGATCATCCTGGAGGGCATCCACGGCCTGAACCCGCGCCTGATCCCCGCCGCCCTGGCAGACAAGGTCTTCCGCATCTACGTCTCGGCCCTGACCCAGCTCAACCTCGACCGCCACAACCGCGTCTCGACCACCGACACGCGCCTGGTCCGCCGCATCGTGCGCGACGCGCGCGAACGCGGATACAGCGCCGCGCAGACCATCAGCCGCTGGGAGTCGGTGCGCGACGGCGAGAAGAATTACATCTTCCCCTACCAGGAAAACGCGGACGCGATGTTCAACTCGGCGCTGGTCTACGAGATGGCCGCCCTCAAGCCGCTGGCCGAACCCCTGCTGCGACAGGTGCAGCACGGCACGCCCGAATACATCGAAGCCAAGCGCCTGCTGGCCTTCCTCGAATGGTTCCTGCCCCTCGAAGTCGACCTGATCCCCGAGACCTCCATCCTGCGCGAGTTCATGGGCGGGTCGATTCTGAAGGATTTCAAGGTTTGGAAGTAGGTTGAGGGTTGAGGGTCGAGAGTTGAAGGTTGAAGGTCGAAGGTCGAAACCGTCCGGGTGAAAGGCCTTCGTGCTGTTTTGTTGTGAAAGGCAAACGCCATGCCATGCGTTTTAGCACTGCGGCGCACCAGAAGGTATCTTAATAACGGAGAAAAAAATGACAGAGAAGACAGCGGATCAATGGACCGTGCTGGAAAAGCAAACCGTCCTGCAACACCCATTTCTAAGAGTGGAAATGGAGAAATTGCTTCTCCCGGATGGCCGCATCATTCCCGACTGGCCCATCGTTCACATGCGGGAATACGTCAATGCGTTTGTGATGAACGAAGCCAATGAAGTCTTGATCTTCGAAGGCTACAAGCATGGCCCCGACAGGGCCGGCTGGCAGGTATTGGGCGGATATGTCGAGAAAGGCGAGGCCCCGTTGGCAGCCGTTCAACGTGAATTGCTGGAAGAGACCGGCCTGCAAAGCAGCGAATGGGAACACCTGGGAAGTTACGTTACCGATGCCAATCGACGCGGCGGCCTGGGACATTTTTTCATCGCGCGCCGCGTCCAATCGGTGGGCCAGGGGCAAGACGATGAGAACGAGACATCCACCGCAAAATGGGTCTCTCTCGAACAAGTCCAGGCCGCGCTGTTCGATGGGCGTTTCATCTCCCTGACCTATGCTGTGAGCACTGCCCTGGGGCTGATACGCTTGCTTCAACACGAGACCCAGCGCAAAGAAGGAAGTTAATTTGCGGCGCGGAATCGCCCGGGCGCTCCCATCTCAGGGGTTTCAAGGTTTGGAAGCAGTTCTGTAAAGTAAAGACTTCAGAAAAATGGGTAAAAATACAGGTGACAGTCACCCTAAAAATGACTGTCACCTGTATTTTTTAAATCTCGTCTTCAATCAACTTGATAGAGGTTGCTACTACCGCCTCAACCTGCGTGCTATTTCCAAAATTCACTTAATTGGATGCCTTTTGTTTGATGCCTGGTCTTGAAGAGAAACTGAAACAGTTCATGGAACCAAACCCTTCGGCCGATGTTTGTATACCATCGCATGGCGGCTCGAAGTTTTGCGTCCTTGTGGAAAAACAACCTTCTCAATGCCCGTGGACGCGCCTGCATGATTAGCTCGATCAACTTGACATACAAAATCACCATCCAGGGTTTCAAGTTTTCCATGGCCAAAACCTGGTGCTTATAATCCCATCTTCTCTGGTCCGGTTGAATAATCCGTCTATCTTTTATTTCTTGAAAATATGGTGTCCATTTATGTGGCGTCACATACAATAGCTGAATCTGGTCAGGGTCGTAAAGAAGAAGTTGTTTCAGGCTGTTATAAAAGTCCCTGGCAGTCTCCTCGCCAAAACCAACCACATAAGTTGCCATTGATAAAATACCATGTTTTCTCAATAGCTGGATCGCCTCCTTATCCTTGGCAATGGATCCGTCTTTCTTTATTCTCTCCAAAACAGCTTCGTCATAGTTCTCGATCCCGAGCAGGAATCTTTCAAATCCCGCCTTTTTATATAAGGGCAGGTGCCCTGCGTCCCGCACAATGCTATCCGCTCTTATTGAACCCACCAGAATCAATTTTAGATCTTTCTGAATCAAGGCCTCTAAAAATCTAATCCATGCTTTTTGATCGGCGGCTGGATTTTCATCTGCAAAATTTATCACTTCAATCCCATATTTTTTGTGGAGCATTTCAATCTCGTCGGCAAGTAATTGGGGGTCTCTATGCCGCCACCGGCCCCAAAACAAGCTTTGTCCGCAGTAGCTACAGGAATGAGGGCAACCCCTTGAAAACTGAATTACAACCGCTTTTCTTTTGCCCCAATACGTGTAATTGTAATTTCCCATCAGTTCCCAGCCAACCCGATGGACATTCAAGTCTTTTATGGTTGGAGCTGGGGGTGTTTTTAATGCTGTTCCGTTTGATCGAATGGCAATCCCTTTTACCAGTTCCATTGGAGATTTATTTTCAATCGCTTCGACAAGATTGACAATCGTTTCCTCCCCCTCGCCGCATACGATACAGTCAATCTGGGATTCGGTTTCCAGGATTTCCTGCCAATGATAGGTTGGGAAAACCCCGCCAATTACAATCTTTATGGATTGATTTTCCCGCCGAATGAGTCTGGTGATATCTGAAATAACAGGCTGCGCAGAAGTCGAACCGGAATGTCCGAGTAAAACCAAGGAAGGATCGTATTTCAAAGTTTCGGCCACAACATCGTCAAATTCCATTGGCCCAAATTCTGCGTCGAGCAACCGCACTTCGTGTCCCCTGTCAATCAATGGCCCGCCAATGGATAACAAGCCCAAAGGAGGCAAATGCTCGCCAGGCAGTCTGCTTCCTATCGATAAATGGGGTGGATTGATTAATAGTATTCGCATTTCCATCCTTTCTTTGGTTTATTGAATTATCGAAAAAAGCACAGACTCATTTCCACTGTATTGTGCATTTCTTGTTCTCGAATACCCAAAAGCCGGCCCGGCGTTTCATATGTCGGGTTGACTTTTCGGAGTCCAAGGTTGGCTTTTGGAAAAGACCAGGCTCCGACCGTTTTTATGCTTGTTGGACTTATTTTTCTCGCACTATTCCATAATACAAACTTCTATTCGATTCGAGGCAATGCGTCCTCTCCAAGCATTTGCATCAAATTTATCATGATTTTGAAAGATGAATTTCAACAAATACTTGCCAGCAGTGGGAGTGGATGCCACGACCTCTCCTGGTGGCACATATACAAAAAGGAAATCCGGCAGTTGATACCAATAGGTACTTTCAAATGATTGGCTTGGGGAAAGTGTAACCAGTTCCTTCACCCGTGGATATACAAAATCGCGTGGTGTCTCGGGATCATGGTAGATATACAAAGTCTGACTCGTTAGGATGGGCTTAAGACCCATACCGTCCTGTATAAATAGCGGGAAGGTCACTGGTTCATCCGAAAGATTGCGAAAAGTGAATTTAATCGGAATACGTGATTTCAGCGGGTAACAATCTTCTTCGGTATCTTCAACTTCCAAAGACAATTGGCCATCCGTGGTTGGCTCTGGGCCATAATACATCGCCGACAGAGTTGGGGCGGCTATGGCAGTTGGATTAATCGCGGGAAAAGGAGTATTAGCGGATTTCAGCCCCGAACATGAAACAAGCAGGCTCAGGAGAACCGGAACTGCAAGGCAGCGAGACCAGTTTATGCGTGGCATCTTTCCCTTCCTTATCAGTTACGAATTGCACAACTCGGAAGTCATCTGCATATTCTCAAGAATCAGCCTTCCCCAGCGGCTTGACGTATTTCACCACTTCCTGCTGAAAACCATATTTTTCGTAGATTCCCCTAGCGCGAATATTGCCGGCAAACACGTTCAACGCCAGGTGTGGATATCCCTGTTCGCGCGCCCAGGCTTCGGCAGACTCCATCAACAGCCGTCCCACGCCCTGACCTTCAAAGATCTTGTCCACAGCCAGGTCTGAGAGGTAGCCAACCTTTTGCCCATTGAAGAAATCCGTCTGCGCGTGGATATAAACGAAACCCGCAGGTTGACCGGTATCACGTACAGCCAGCAGCAGCGCCGACTCGGGTTCAGGTTCTTCGAGTAGTTTTTTCAAGGCAGTCTGATTAGCCACATCCAGTTCCGCGCGGGAACGCCAGGCAGGCAGCTCGAAATCTGAGAAACGTTCGGCCAGCGAGAGCACAAACTCCCGATCCGCATCTGTGAACGACCTGACCTGGAACGCCATGACCTTCCCTAGAATCCCTCGTACAAATTCGTCTCGAAGGGCAAACAGCCGCGGCGGATGGCCTCGACCTGCTCCCCGCTCAACGAGTCGCGCCACTTGTCGGCCTGCTTGCTGGCGTCGCGCTGAACATCGTAGAAGCCGCCGTCCCCGCCCGTGGTCTTCTGGCGGATTTCCCGCTCGATGGTTGCGTCCCAGGTCAGGCCCAACTTCCCATACAACTGCTTGAACTCTTCGATGGGATGATGGGTCAGGTCCTCGAAGGAGACCCAATGCCAGTCGGAATGTTCGCGGAACAACGCCTGGATCTGGCGGGTGGTGCGGCCCCAGGCCTGCCCCAGCATCTCGAAATACTCCAGCGAAGTGGTATCCACGTTCTGGTCGTGTTTGCGCTGGCGCACGATGCTGTCGCTGCGGCCGGCCGGGTGGCGGCAGATGTAGAGCATCTCTGCGTTCGACAACGCCCCGCCCGCCTCCTTCATCACATCCGTCAGCGAGATGGGCTTGATGCAGATCGTCCGCACCGCGCGGGGCGAACGGAGCGCGGCCAGCAGGGTCACACACACCAGTCCATGCACCCGAAAAGCCTTCTGCTCCTCTGAATAGACGAATTTCCAAAAGCCCACCTGGTCGCCCAGGCGCTCCTGCCCAAAGCGGAACTTCATCAACTCCGTATCGGGTTCGTGGATGTAGGCCGCCGTGGGATGCAGGGTCAGGAAGCGGCCCAGCATGGTCGTGCCGCTGCGACTCAGCCCAAAGACCAGGATCAGCTTCAAGCCGCGCAGCGCGAGCAGGCCGCGGGCCAGGAAGGCCACCAGCCCCCGCAAGGGATAGGTGAGACGCGCGAATTGATAGAAATTTCTGCCGACGGGGCGATCCATCTAGAAGCCTTCGTACAGGTTGGTCTCGAAGGGCAGCGTGCCGCGGCGGATGGCTTCCACTTGTTCCCCGCTTAACGATTTGCGCCACTTGTCGGCCTGCTTGCTGGCGTCGCGCTTGGTCTCGTAAAAGTCGCCGTCCTCACCCGTGGTCTTCTGGCGGATGGCCTGCTCGATGCCATCCTCCCAGGCCAGGCCCAGGTCGGCATACATTTTTTTGAATTCCCCCAGCGGATCGTTGGCCAAATTCTCGAAGATCACCCAGCGCCAGCGCGGATGGCTGGTGAACCATTCCTGGGCCTGGCGGTTGGCCTTGCCCCAGTCCCGCCCCAACTCTTC
>JBMOMS010000153.1:0-10629 GCA_049324895.1 Chloroflexota bacterium | reverse complement strand
CAGTTGCGCGAGACTGTGGATGCCCGCGCTTGTCAGTGCGCGCTGGGCGGGCGCTCCCAGGCCGCCGGGAAGATCGTTTGTTTGAGGGGAGGAGGTCACTCGGTCTCGCTTTCCTTGTAAAAATAAAAGGGATGGGCAAAACGGTCGTTTTGCCCATCCGCCCATGACGATAAGACGATTTTAGAACACATATTCTGACAAGTCAAGTCCGAATTTTTACTTTGCAGCCTGGCAAAGACCAGAGGATGCTGCTCGGCCCGGGTATCCTTCGTGTAGTCATTTACGAGAATGGCAGTCTCCAGCACAGCAGCCAGTTGAATGAGACTGAAGGAAAAATCCTCCCTGCCAGGGGCGGGCGCTTCCACGATCCAATGTACTTCAGAAAGCGCGCGATTCTCCCCGCTCCCGGGTATAATCCGCCGAATGAAGACTCTGCGCATCGGTTTGCCGCTGGGGCAAACTTTTTTTCGGGCCATCCTGGCGGCGCTGGCGTTTGGCGTTGCGCTTGAACTCCTTGCCAGGACGCCCGCGGCAGCCTCCCTGCCCGAATCCTACGGAAGTTCCCATCCCCACTTCGAAACACAGATGAGGCAGTTAAAGTCCAGGGTCGCCCGCGAGGGACGCATCGACTGCATCTTTTTGGGAAATTCACAGGTCTTATACGGTATCGATCCGCGGGTGGTCGAACAAACCTACCAGGATGCAACCGGGCAGGTGATCCACTGCCAGAATTTCGGGTTGGGCGGCCTGCCTCCCATGTCTGCGGCGCCCGTGGCGCGGATGCTGGTCGAGAATTTCCATCCTTCTGTGATCGTGTTCGGGAGCGGGTTGTGGGATTATTCCTCCGGCAACGCCGCATCCACCCATGCCAGCCTGGTGTCCTCGCCCTGGGTGAAGTACCAACTTGGCATCTGGTCCCTGGATGGCTGGTTGTACGAACATTCCAGGGCTTTTCGCATCCTCTTTGGGGTGGAGCGCGCCTTGAAAACGCGCGACGATCAGGGCGACAAGATCGACGGGAATGGGCATGCCGCCTATACTGGGCAGACACGATTGACCTTGAACGAACAACTCGAATATTTCGAGAGCATCTCCAGCCGGCCCGAGTTGACCGAACGCCAGCGCAACGGTCTGCGCGACCTGTTGGCGCTCGACGGCAGTCAGGTCAAAATCATTCTGGTCGAGACGCCCTTCGACCCGGCCTTTCTGGCAGCCAGGCGGAAGGCGCGCTTGTTGTATCCCGAATTCAAGAATATGTTGGTATCCCAGGCAGGGCTGGCGGGCGTGGAGGTGTGGCTGACCCAGGAGGCCGTCGAGATTTCCGAGGATCAATGGTACGACTTGATCCATCTGAACGACGAGGGCGCTGCCCATTTCAGTCGCCTGCTGGGGGCCTACCTGGCCTCGGTCCGGGCCATTCCGTCCCGCTGAAATCGGGTGGAATTCGCCCGGGGACGCGCAAGGCGGGGTGATATAATCCGCGCGATGAAAAGCCTGAAACTTGCAACGCCGTTTGGCGGAACCTTTCTGCGCGCGTTCCTGTACCTGATCTTGTTTTGCGCGGCGCTGGAGGGGTTCGCCCGGACGCCGGTGGCTTCCTCCCTGTTTCCACGCGAATCCTACGGCACCTCCCATCCGCACTTCGAAGTGCAGCTGCGCCGGTTGCGCGACAGGGTCGCGGCGGGCGAAACGGTGGACTGTATCTTCATCGGCAATTCCCAGGTGCTGTTCGGCCTGCAACCCGCCGTGGTGGAGCAGGCCTATCGCGAGCAAAGCGGCAGGAGCCTCCATTGCCAGAATTTCGGCCTGGGCGGCCTGACCCCGCGGACGGCCGGCCCGCTGGCAAGGGTGCTGATCAAGAATTTCAATCCAGCGCTGATCGTGTTCGAGACCGGGGTGCTGGATTATTCGACCTCCAACATGGAGGGCACGGACGCGAGCATCATGTCCTCCCCCTGGATGCAATACCAGCTTGGAACCTTCTCTGTCGACGGCTGGCTGTATGAACACTCCCATGCGTTCCGCCTGGTCTTCGGCATCGACCGCGCCATCAACGCCATCGAGGAGGAGCACACCGACATTGCCGCGGATGGTCACGCCGTCCTGTTTGGGCAGTCGGAGACGCCGCTGGAAGACCAGCTCAAGCGTTTCGAGGCTTCCCTGGATGTCCTGGAGATCACGGACCGCCACGTGGCTGGGTTGAAGAACCTGCTGGCCCTTCACTCGAACCAGGTGCAAATCGTTCTCATCGAAACTCCCACCCATCCCGCATTCTATGCGACCAAACGCAAAGTCCGCAACCTGTACCCGGATTTCGAGAATATGCTGGCCTTTCAAGCCGCCCAGGCCGGCGTTCCGCTATGGTTGACCCGGGAGACGCTTGAATTTCCGCAAGAAAACTGGCATGACCTGGCCCATCTGAACGATGAAGGCTCGACGCTGTTCAGCCGCGAGTTTGGCCGTTTTCTCGCCGCCGTTTACCCATCCCCGAACTCTCCCTGAGCCGCAATGTCTTCCGAACTCACCGCGTTTTTTGCCAAACTCTCCATCACGAACGCCGGCTTCTTTGTCTTCGTCCTGGCCGTTTTCGTGATCTATTACCTGGTTCCCAAAAAGGCCCAGGGTGCGATTCTCCTGGCAGCGTCCCTGGCCTTCTGCCTCAGTTGGGACTGGAGCTTTGCCGTCATCCTGGCGGCTTTCTCATTGCTCAACTATTTCCTGGCCCTCCGCATCGACGCCTCGCGCGACAAGGCGCGCTCACGCTGGCTGCTGGCCGGCGTCGCGCTCAATGTGGGGGCCTTGCTGTTCTACAAGTATTTCGACCAATCGCAGGGCCTCTTCTTCAAAGCCCTGTTTCGCGTGGGGCTGACCTCCACCCAGTGGGACCTGCGCATCCTTCAGCCCATCGGCGTCTCGTTCTACGTGCTGCAGGCCATTTCCTACCTGGTGGACGTTTTCCGCCGGCAGATTCCCGTCAACCGCAACCTGTTGGAAGTCTCCCTGTACCTGGCGTATTTCCCAAAATTGCTGGCAGGCCCCATCGAACGGGCGCAGGTCTTCTTCGATCAACTGCGCGCCGACTGCGTGGTGGACAACCAGCAGGTAATCGACAGCCTGTTGAAAATTTTTGTGGGATTGAGCCGCAAAATTCTCATCTCAGACACCCTGCTGCAAACCATTCCCAAGGGCGTCTTTGCCAACCCCTCGGCTTATTCCGTCCTGGACCTGTTGTTTTGGTGGTTTGCCTTTGGCCTGATGATCTATAACGACTTTGCAGGCTATACCGGCATCGCGCGCGGCGTGAGCGGATTATTTGGCATCAAGCTCTCGCCCAATTTCGAGCAGCCGTTCTTCTCGACCGGTTTCATGGATTTTTGGAATCGTTGGCACATGTCGCTGTCCAACTGGCTGCGGGATTATGTCTACCTGCCCGTCAGCCGCGCCATGCTGCGCCGCAACCCGAGCGGGCATTACCTGCCGAACCTGATCGTTCCCCCGCTGGTGACCATGCTGGTGAGCGGCATCTGGCACGGGGCCGCCCTGCACTTCATCGTGTGGGGACTTTTGAACGGCGCCCTGCAAGCATGGGAGCGGGTGCAAAGATCGCGGCGCAAGATGGCGGCGCCGCCGTTCACGCATTGGGCGGTCATTGGCACCCTCTTCCTGCTGCTGCTGTTCAACGTGCCCTTCAAATTGGACCTGCCGGCTGCGCTGGACTTCTGGGGCGGCCTGTTCCGCTGGGGTTCGATCCAGACCTTCGTCCTGGCGACCACCATCAAGCCGTTCTTTGTCATCGCGCTTTCCTTTTACCTGGACCTGCAACACCTTCCCACCCGGGACGAAACAGGACTGCTGCGCCTGCCCAAAGCCACCCAGGTCTTCCTGCTGGCGGCGGGATTGTTCCTGCTGTTCCTGGCAACCCGGCAACAAATTGCCGCACCCTTCATCTATCAGGAGTTCTAACCCATGGATCAAAACGAGATCAAAGCCAAACTACGAAAATTCATTTGCGCCGAAATTCTGAACAATGCCGAGTATCCGCTCAAGGATGACGAGGCGCTGATCACCAGCGGCTTGATGGATTCCTTTTCCCTGGCGCAGGTCGGCGTGTTTGCCGAACTGGAATTCAACGTCTACATCCCCGACCCCGAATTGACCGTCGACCGCATGAATACGCTGGACGATATGAGCGCGCGCATTTTGGAGAAATTGACCGTATGAGCACCGACCTGGCCCGCTTCCCAACCTTGATGGATGCCCTGTTGTACCGGGCGGAACACCAGCCGGACGACCTGGCCTATTGCTACCTCGAAGACGGTGAAAGCGCCGAGGTCACCATCACCTTCGGCGAATTGGACCGCCGTGTGCGCGCCTTTGCGGCCCACCTGCAAACCGTCGTCCAGCCGGGCGACCGCGCCCTGCTGCTGTACCCCACGGGCTTGGAATTCATCATTGCCTACCTGGGCTGCCTCTACGCGGACGTGATCGCCGTGCCCACCACGGTGCCGCACCTCAAGCGCTCCAGCCCGCGCCTGTTGTTGATGATGAAGGACGCCGAGGCGCACGTGGCATGCACGACCCGCAGCGTGTACGATAAGATCAAATTCCTGGCCGACGAAAACGTCGAATTCCAGGATGTGCGCTGGGTGATCTCGGAGGAGGTCCCGTCCGGCGGGGCCGACGCCTGGGTGAAACCCGAAAGCCGCCCGGAGAACGTCGCCTTCCTCCAGTACACCTCCGGCTCGACCAGTGTGCCCAAGGGCGTGATCATCACCAACTTCAACCTGGTGCGCACCATCGAAGACATTGTGATTGGCATCAAAATCGATGAACACTCTGTCCTCGTGTCCTGGCTGCCGGTCTTCCACGACATGGGGCTGATCTTTGGGTTGTTGTCGGCCCCGTACGCCGGTGTTCCCAGCTACATCATGTCGCCGATCAGTTTCCTCGAAAGACCCTACCGCTGGCTGCATGCCATCTCGCGCTTCAAGGGCACGCATACCGCCGCACCCAATTTTGCCTACGACCTGTGCATCCGCAAGATATCCGAGGAAGAGAAGCAGACCCTCGACCTGTCCAGCCTGTTGTTTGCCGCCAATGCCGCCGAGCCGGTGCGGCTGGAGACCCTGTTCGAATTTTCGCGGGCCTTTGCGTCCTGCAAATTCAGCATCGAGCAGTTTGCGCCGTCCTACGGGCTGGCGGAAGCCACCGTCAAGGTCTCGAACAAGGAGATCGGGCAGACACCCTCCTACTGCATCCTGGATTCGAGTGAACTTGAAAAGAACAACGTGGTCCCCGTCCCGGAAGGCCATCCCAACGCCTATCCCAGCGTCGGCTGCGGCTGGACCTCCATCGATGCGGACATTCGCATCGTCGCCCCCGACACCTGTCTGGAATGTCCGCCCGACCGCGTCGGCGAGATCTGGATCCAAAGCGACAGCGTGGCCCAGGGGTATTGGAAACGCCCGGACGTCAGCCGTGAAACCTTCCAGGCGCACCTGGCAGACAGCGGCGCGGGACCGTTCATGCGCACAGGCGACATGGGCTTTATCTACAACGGCCAGATCCACATCGCCGGCCGCATCAAGGATATGGTCATCATCCAGGGGCGGAATTATTACCCGCAGGATATCGAGTTGACCATGGAACGCTGCCACTCCGCCCTGCGTCCCAGCTGCGGCGCCGCCTTTGCGCTCGACGACGGCGAATCCGAGCACCTGGTGGTGGTCCAGGAGGTGCGGCGCGAGTTCCGCAAGGATGGCAACTTCAAGGAAGTCGCAGACACGATTCGCATGGCGGTTGCCAAGAATCACGGCCTGCGCGTCCACGCCGTGGTCTTGATCCCACCCTCCAGCATCCACAAGACCACCAGCGGTAAGATTCAGCGCAGCGCGGTGCGCGAGGCCTTCCTGGAGGGAGCGCTCGAAGCGCTCTACGAATGGCGCGCTCCCGTCCTGCCGGTCCGGGCAACTCTCTGACAGGTACCCTTTTGCCATGTACGAAACCTGCCTTTTGCACTAAAGTGGAGGCAGGTTTTTTTTATATGAATCGATTCCGAGCCATTTTATTCGACCTGGGCGGCACCTTGATGTACGCCCGCCATCCCTGGGAGCCGATCCTCGCGCGCTCCGACGAAGCCCTGGCCCAAAGCCTGCGTGACCAGGGCCTGGACCTGTCCCCCGCCTTTGCGGATGAATTTCGCGAGCGGGTGATCGAGTATTACGACGAGCGCGACCAAAGCCTGTTCGAGACCACCTACTTCTCGGTCGTGCGCGACATGCTCTCCGAGCGCGGATTCAGTCAGGTCACGGATGCGGTCATCCGCTCCTCGCTGGATGCCCTGTTTGCTGTCACGCAGGAAAATTGGGCGCTCGAAGAGGACAGCCTGCTGACCTTGAAGATGCTCGAAGCCGCCGGTTATCGCCTGGGCATCATCTCCAACGCGGGCGACAACCGCGACGTGTTCCAACTGGTCGAGCGTTTCGGCATCGAGCCTTTCTTCGACTTCGTCTTGACCTCCGCCGCCTGTTCCTACCGCAAGCCGCACCCGCGCATCTTCGAGCTGGCCCTGTCGCATTGGAATATCCCGCCCCAGGATGTCGCGATGGTGGGCGACACCCTGGAGGCTGACATCCTGGGAGCGCACAACGCCGGCCTGTACGGCATTTGGATCACGCGCCGCGCCGGACAAAAGAGTCTCATCCAGCCGGACCTGAGCGTCCCAACCCTGCTCGACATTCCGCGCCACCTCAGCAAATTCGATTGACCCGCGACGGGCATGGGCAGGGCGGGTATAATCGCCGCATGTCTGAACCCAAACTCACCCATCTCGACGAACACGGCCAGGCCCGCATGGTGGATGTCGGCGCCAAACCCGACACCGAGCGCATGGCAATCGCCCGCGGCGAAATCCACATGCGCAAGGCGACCTTCGACCTGATCCGCGACGGGCAGATCAAAAAAGGGGATGTGCTGACCGTGGCCCAGATCGCGGGCATCACCGCCGCCAAACGCACCTCGGACCTGATCCCGTTATGTCATCCGCTGCCGCTCACCCAGGTGGACGTCAGCCTGGCCCTGGACGAGGCCCTGCCCGGGGTGGTCATCACTGCCACGGTCAGAACCTTCGGCAAGACGGGCGTGGAAATGGAAGCGCTGACCGCCGTCTCGGTGGCCGCGCTGACAATTTACGACATGGCCAAGGCCGCCGAGAAGACCATGCGCATCCAGAACATCCGCCTGGTCGAAAAGCGCGGCGGCAAGAGCGGCGATATGATCAACGAGTAAGGAAGTGACGGATGGAATATCAAGCCATTGACTTGAAAGACAAGTTGTCGAAATTCTCCGAGCACTGGTCGCCGAAGATCGTGGCAGCCATGAACGACTACCACGTCAAGCTGGCCAAGGTGCAGGGCGAATTCGTCTGGCACGACCACCCCGAAACGGACGAGTTGTTCATGGTGGTGGACGGCGAGCTGGACATTTTGTTTCGAGACGGCCGGGTCACGCTCAAGGCAGGCGACCTGTACGTCGTTCCGCGCGGCGTGGAACACAAACCCGCAGCCGCGCAGGAATGCCACATCCTGATGTTCGAGCCGGCCGGCACGCTGAACACGGGCAACGTGCAGGACGAGAAGACCGTAACCCATCTTGACTGGATTTAGGAATGAATCGAATTAAACTTCTTTTTTTTGCCACCCTGCGCGAGCGCGCGGGCATGCGCTCGCTGAACCTGGAGATTTCCGAAGACCTGACCATTCAGGGCCTTAAGAATAAGCTCGCCCAAGAATATCCCAACCTGGCGCCGTCGATGTCGAGCGTGCTGGTCAGCATCGACCGCGAATATGCCTTCGATGAAACCGTCATTCCGCAGAACGCGGAAATCGCCCTGTTTCCGCCTGTGTCTGGAGGATGACGACATGCAGCAGCCCGACAACCTTCCCACCATTTACTCCATCACCGAAGACGAGATCGACCTGGACGCTTTGCTGGCGGCCATTACGCTTAGGTCCACCGGTGCGGCAGCCATTTTCACGGGTATGGTGCGCGGGGTGACCCGCCGCGATGACCCGCACGAGACGGTCTATCTCGAATACGAGTCCTACATTCCGATGGCCGAGGCCAAGATGAAACAGGTCGCGGACGAGATCCGCGCACAGTGGCCGACCATTGAGGGCATTGCCCTGGTGCAACGCATCGGCAGGCTGTACCCCAAAACGCCGACCGTGCTGATCGCCTGCACCTCCGCCCACCGCGATACGGGCGTCTTCGACGCGGCCCGCTACGGCATCGACCGTTTGAAGGAGATCGTGCCCGTCTGGAAAAAAGAGGTCGGCCCGAACGGCGAAGAATGGGTGGAAGGCGAGTACGTCCCGAAGCCCGGGGAGTGAGCCATGCCGTTTCCACTGCTCACCGAGCGGCTGCTGCTGCGCCGCTTCCACGAATCGGACCTGGACGCTTTCCGGGCCTATCGCAACGACCCCGAGGTCTTTCAGTACCAGGGCTGGCAGACGCCCTACCTGCGCGAGATGGCGGCCGAATTTATCGCTGAAATGAAGGATGCCATCCCCGGCCGGGAGGGATACTGGTTCCAAGCCGCCATCCAGCGGCGCTCGGATTATACCCTGCTGGGGGATGTGGCTTTCTGCCCGCAGCGCGGCAACCCACGCCAGGCCTATTTGGGATTTACGCTGGCGCGCCGCTTTTGGGGGCAGGGCTACGCTGGCGAGGCCGTCGGCGCGGTGCTCGGTTTTCTATTCGGAGAACTGGATATGCATCGCCTCATCGCCGTATGTGATGCGGAGAACGCCAACTCGTACCGCCTGTTGGAGCGGCTCGGCTTTCGGCGCGAAGCGCATCACGTGGAAAGCTACCCAGGCGCGGACGGCTGGCGGGACGAATACGTGTACGCCCTGCTCGAACGGGAGTGGCCCCGTCCATAACGGGGACAGCCTGGGGCGTGACGGTTATTTCCATTCGGGGTTAAATGTAACGCGAGCCGCTCCGCTGTTTGGCGGAAAACGGGCGCGCCGCGAGTTTATTTCCACCTTTTTGGAGGCAGAATGCAGGATCGTGTTGTGATCACCGGGATGGGGACGGTCAACCCCCTGGGGCTGAGCGTTAAGGAATCCTGGCAGAATGTGATTGCAGGCGTGTCGGGCGTTGCCCCGATCACCCTGTTCGATTCGACCCCCCTGAACGTCCACATCGCCGCGGAGGTGAAGAATTTCAACCCCGAGCATTTCATGGATGGCAAGGAGGCCCGCCGCCGCGACCGTTACGAGCAATTATCGACGGCGGCGGTCAGCGAGGCGCTGCGCAGTTCGGGCCTGGTCATCACCGAGCGCAATGCAGGCCGCGTGGGTGTGATCATCTCATCGGCCATCGGCGGCTTGAAATCGCTGCAGGATGCGGTCATCACCAACCACGAGGAAGGCCCGCGGCGCGTCAGCCCCTTTCTGATTCCAATGCTGATGTCGAACGGCGGGGCCGGGCTGGCAGCCATCGACCACGGCATCAAGGGACCGTCCTTTTCGGTGGCCTCGGCCTGCGCTTCGGGCGCGGACGGGATCGGCGTGGCCTTCATGATGATCAAGGCAGGCATGATCGATGCGGCCCTGGCGGGCGCATCCGAGTCGACCCTGACCGTTACAGGCGTGGCGGCCTTCGACCGCATCGGCGCGACCACCCGCCGCAACGACAGCTGCGACAGTGTGCCCCAACCCTTCGACAGGAACCGCGACGGCCTGGTGATGGGGGAGGGCGCGGCCGTGCTGGTGATCGAACGCGAGAGTCACGCGCGGGCGCGCGGGGCCGTCATCCTGGCTGAACTGGCGGGTTATGGCTCCACCGCCGATGCCTTTCACGTGACCGCGCCGCACGAACAGGGCGAAGGCGGCGCGGCGGCCATCCGCATGGCGCTCGAGTCGGCGGGGGCCAACCTCGAAGGGGTGGGTTACATCAGCGCACATGGAACGGGCACACCGCTCAACGACCTGTCCGAGACGCGCGCGATCAAGGCCGCCTTTGGCGCGGACCTGGCCTACCGGATGCCGATCTCCTCGACCAAGTCGATGACGGGGCACATGATGGGCGCGACGGGCGCGCTGGAGGCCATCTTCTGCGTGCAGGCCGTGCGCGAGGGCATCCTGCCGCCGACCATTCACTACCAGACCCCCGACCCCGAGTGCGACCTGGATTACATTCCCAACCAGGCGCGGGAAAAGAAGATCGAGCTGGCGATCAGCAACGCCTTCGGCTTTGGCGGGCATAATGCCGTGTTGGCGGTGCGGGCGTATTCGTAGCGCTGACGTTCCTACGCGCTGAGCAGAGCGAGGACAGGGTTTTCGCCCGAGCGCAGTCGAAGCGCCTTGGATTTCATGAGTGAGCCAGGGTGCAACTGCTGAACTGCCTGCGCAACAAAGAATCTTTGGTTGCAACGGCTGCTGGATTGCAAATCCAGCGGGAGCGTTTAGGAACTTAGAAGTTAAATCCTTGCACAAAGCAATACCTTCGCCAATTTTGAAAAAGTTACAAATTGTGGTGCGGGATGGCATCCCGCAATGCCAGATATAGCCAGAAACTTGCTGCGATCGCCAGATATGGTAGGCGGATTGCCAATCCGCCCCA
>JBMOMS010000152.1:0-10680 GCA_049324895.1 Chloroflexota bacterium | reverse complement strand
GACCTCTTCATCGTCGGCGACTCCAAACAATCCATCTACCGTTTCCGCTCCGCCGATGTGACCGTTTTCCGCAAAGTCCAAGCCGACATCCGCGACTCAGGCGGCGAGCTGATTGACCTTGACCTGACCTTCCGCGCCCACGCGCCCCTGCTCGAACAACTCAACGCCCTGCTGGCTCCCATTCTCGGCGAGACCGACGACCCCGCCCGACCCTATGCCGTTCCCTTCGCGCCGCTGAAAGCCTATCGCCAAACTCCCGCTCGCGAAAACGTCCAACCGCCCTTCATTGAATTTCATCTTGGCATGGGAGAAAATGCCGAAGAAGGACGCGCCGCATCCGCGCAAGCACTTGCTCAACGTCTGCGCGAACTTCACGAGACCGAAGGCTTCGCCTGGGGTGACATGGCGCTGCTCTTCCGCTCCTCCACCGCCTACGATGTTTACGAAAATGCGCTCGAAGCGGCGGGCATTCCCTTCGTCACCGTCGCGGGACGCGGCTTCTATGACCGCCCCGAAATCCGCGACCTGCTCAACATTCTCGCCGCCATCGCCGACCCCACCGATGACCTCGCCCTCGTCGGCGCCCTCCGCTCCCCCGCCTTCGCGATTCCCGATGCGGAAATCTATCGCCTTCGTTACCCCAGTAACTCCACCACGCCCGCGAAAATTATTGATTCGTTAAAACAAAGCGTAGACACGTATACAGGTACGCAAGAAAATCACCAATCTCCAATTACCATTTACCAATTACCATACCTCATCCTCACCGACCTCCACGCCCTCTCAGGTCGCGCCCCCGCCGCCGCCATCCTCAAACGCCTGCTTGACCTCACCCACTACCGCGCCATTTTATCCAGCAACCCCAACGGCGCGCGCATGATTCGCAACGTCGAAAAATTACTCGCCGACGCCCACCGCTCGCGCCTCGTCAGCCTGACAGACTTCCTCGCCTACGTCCAAACCCTGCGCGATGTCGGCTTGCGTGAAGGCGAAGCCCCCGCCGATTCCTCCAACGCGGGTGCTGTCCAATTGATGACCGTCCACAAAGCCAAAGGACTCGAATTTCCCCTCACCGTCCTCGCCGACGCGGCTTATGAGCATCGCGGCGCGGGTGCCAAAGTCCAATTACCAACACTTGCACCGCACGCATGTGCAGGTGTTACCAATCACCCATTACTTCTTGACCTGCGCGACGACGACTTCCACGCCACCGCCTGGCAACTCGCCGCCCGCCTCGAAGACGACCGCGCCCAAGCCGAAGACGCCCGCCTGCTCTACGTCGCCGCCACCCGCGCCAAAGAAAAACTCCTCATCAGCGGACACGTCAAACTCAAAAAGGATGGCACATTCTCTCTTTCAGGCTGGCTCAATAAATTCTCCTTCCTGGAGATGTCCACGCCCGAGCATTTTCCAATGAATGACGGAATCTACGCTGCGGTCTATCCCTACTCCCAAGCGGACGAACCATCCGCCCCCCAGCCTGATTCAACATCCCAAGCCGAATCTCCCCGCGAGTCTGACCTGCTCGACCCTCTCGTCCCCAACGCTCCCCTTGCCGAGGAAAAACTCCGCACCCGCGAGAGTGACCCGCCGCAACGCGTCTGGCGCATCGTCTCCAAAGCGAAATCACCCCGCGCCCCCGCCTGGCTGGTGGGACGCCTCGTCCACGAAGCCCTGCGCCGCTGGCGCTTCGACGATTTGGACAACTTCCTCAAACCCTTCGCCCTCGAATCAGGTCTCACCGACGAAGCGCAAATCCGCGCCGCCATCCAAGAATCCCGCCGCATGTTGGAGAGACTGCGCGCGCATCCGCTCTTCACTGAACTCGACACCGCTGAGCGTCACCACGAAGTCCGCTACGACCTGCCCAACGGGCGCGGCATCCTGGATTTGCTCTATCGCACCGCGGACGGTTGGTTTATCATTGACTTCAAAACTGATGAAGTCCGCTCCGACGACGAAGCGCGCGAAACCATCCGCCTCAAACAGTACAACGATCAAGTGGCGCGCTACGCTCGGGCAATCAGCGACCAGCTCAAAGTCCAGGCAAAGACGCGGCTCGTCTTCCTGAATGTGAATGGCGAAGTGAAAATCCATGAGTAATGCGACATTCATGTCGCCCCACCCGCGAGATAAATCTCGCAATACTACAAGGAGCATCCCATGCCCACCCCAACTGCGATTTACCAAATCAAAGTCACGCTGCAAGACTCCAAACCAACCATCTGGCGCAGATTTCTTGTTGGAAACAAGGTCACTTTGCATGAGCTTCATAAAATCCTGCAAACGGTCATGGGCTGGACAAACAGTCACCTGCATCACTTTATCATAAATGGCGAGTTTTACAGCGAGCCATTCGATGAGGATTTTGGGATTGAAACCAAGAACGAGTTACGCTATAAACTCAATCAATTTGTTGGCGGCGAGGGATTCAAGTTTCGCTACGAATATGACTTTGGCGACAGTTGGATGCATAACCTGGTCGTCGAAAAAATCCTTCCCGTAGAAAAGGGAGCCCAGTATCCCATTTGTATCAAGGGAAAACGCGCCTGTCCGCCCGAAGATTCAGGCGGCGTTTGGGGTTACGATGATTTTCTCGAAGCCATCGCCAACCCTGACCATCCCAAACGAAAAGAAATGTTGGAATGGATTGGTGCGGATTTCGACCCCGCACACTTCGACCTGGATGAAATCAATGAACGCTTGCGCCATCCGAGCAGGCAACGGAAAGAGGAACAGGATTATTTCGAGCCTCCAACACAAGGCGGAGAAATCCTCGTCAAGATCGCCAACTGGGTAAGCGGATTGGATGAAAAACAAATTGCCCTGACCGAATCGCTGGCGGTGCGGCGGGATATGGTCACATTCCTGTCGTACCTGAAAGAAAACCGCGTGGTCGGGACACAATCCACGGGCAACCTGCCGCTCAAAGCCGTGCGCGAAATTTGCGCCCAATTCGTCAACCCGCCTATTCTAGATAATAAAATCGGCAACCAGGTTTTTAAATTACGAAGCGAGGATGAAGTCTGGCCGTTGTTCTTCCTCCACATGCTTGCCAATACAGGCGGGTTGGCTACAGGCGGACAAGCACGTACCTGGAAGGTAACACCAAGCGGCGATTCGTTTTTAAGCGCCCCTGCCCCAATTCAACTTGGCTTTATGCTTGACGTCTGGTGGCATTACGAAGATTGGCGCATCGCGTTTCCCGTTTCGGGGTTGGCGCAGGGCTTGCCGCATGGTTTTGCAGAAATCGCACTCAAACACTTGCGAACATTGCATGTTGGCAAGTCGGTCTCCTATGTCTCGTTTGCCGATCCATTGATTCAGGAAACCCGCTTCACCTGGTCGAGTCACGATCAGGATGTTTCGAAAATGATCAGGCGCTCTGCCATTGAACGCATGGTGATCCTTCCCCTCGTTGGCTTTGGCTGCATGGAGACCGAAGACAGCATGGAAGACATCCACGGCCACAAGTTTTCAAAACTCGCCACGATTTGCCTGACCCAACTTGGCAAAGGCTTGCTGGAAACCTTGTAACATGGACTTGAAAGTCTTTATCACCAACCAGGACTCCACCTGCGACGAGTGCGGCGAAAAGCTGGGCCATCACGCCTGGATCACACTCTCCGATAACAAAGCCTTTTGCCTCGCCTGCGCCGACCTGGATCATCTCGTCTTCCTTCCCGCAGGGGATGCGGCGCTGACCCGCCGTTCCGCCAAATATTCCACCCTGTCGGCGGTCGTTCTGAAATGGAGCCGCGCCCGCAAACGCTACGAGCGCCAGGGACTGCTGGTCGAAGAGTCCGCGCTGCAACGCGCCGAGCAGGAATGTCTGGAAGACGCCGATGTGCGCGCCCGCCGCAACGAGCGTCAAGCCGGGCGCCGCGACGAGCTGGATCAGGAATACATATCAAGTTTTGCCAAACGAGTGCGCGAATTATTTCCCAACTGTCCCGCGGGACGTGAACAGGTCATCGCCGAACACGCCTGCCAGAAATACAGCGGACGAGTGGGACGTTCCGCCTCTGCCAAAACCCTGGACGAGAAATCCGTCCGTCTGGCAGTCGTGGCCCATATCCGCCACGCCGAGACCCGCTACGATGAATTATTGGCGCAGGGCCTGGAACGTTCCCTGGCGCGCGGCATGGTGGAAAGCGCCATAAAACAAGCCCTGGCAGACTGGGCATAAACATCAAAAGTCCCCGCCTTTCGACGGGGACTTCGTTTGGGTCAGGCCTTCGTTACGGGAACCTGGATCTCGGTGACCGTGTTCGGGTCGGTCTGGCTTTCGTTTTCCGACGGGCGCAGGTACACTTCGCGAATGGGGCCATTGATGCGATACCCATTCTCGTCGACCCACTTCATCAGGACGTCGTACGCCTCGTTCAGGGACTGGAAGGGGCCGTGGTGGATGGCGCAGACCATGCTGGGCACGGCGGGCAATTCATACACGTTCATGCCCCTGGAGGTGGTCACCTCCTCCGCGACGGGCTCGCAGACCTCGATGTCCCAATCGCGTTCCTTGTGATCCTCGTCGTGATACAGGCTGAGGCACGCGCCCACAGGCTTGATGCCCTGCTTCGCCATCGTCTGTCCCAACTCACCCCACAGGCGGCTCTGATCGGGCGGCGTGGGAACCACTCCACGGACGGACGCAATGCGGATCGCGTCCACATGCTTGACAACCACATCGTATTTGGACATTTCATTCTCCTGTTCGATTTGTCTCAGCCGCGACTCCACACGCGCGAGCCGCTCCGCCTCCTCCTGCACCCGTTGCCTGATCTCGCTTTGACGCAGGATCAGCATCCCGCGCATTTGTTCGGGCGAGAGCCCCGCGTCGAGCAGTTGGCCGATCTGCTCCAGCGAGAAGCCCAAATCCTTGAGGGCCAGGATGCGGTTCAGGCGCGCGATCTGCTCATACTCGTAATAACGATAGCCCGTGAAAACATCCACGTGGATGGGCTTGAGCAGTTCCATTTCGTCGTAGTAACGAAGCGTCTTGACGGGAATGCGGCTGAGTTTGGAAAAGTCTCCGATACGTATCATGGTTGTGTTATACAGCCTCCAGTGGGGGGAGAGTCAAGGGTGATTTGGCAAAAATGTGACAAACCTCCACAACACGCGACAGCCTGCCATCGACACAATTCTGTGGCAGGAAGGAAGGTAAAAAAATAAGTTACATGATAGGAAAGGCGGTCAAAGAGAAGGGATCAGGTTGGGCAGGGCCTCGCCATGGCCTGCTGGAATTTGCAATTGCGGATAGCGCTGCGCCAGAAAATCGAGGAAGGCGCGGGGAATGGGCTTGAGCGGCAGGTCGTTCACCCAGATGGCCTTCAGCGAACGGCGCAAGTCGGGAATCTCGGAAAGTGGGAGCAGGTGCAGCCGCCCCTGATGCTCATCATCCTGAACCAGGCAGGCGGGCATGAGCGAGACTCCCATCCCCTGAATGATGGCGCGCTGAATGGCGTAGGGATTATCGAATTCCGCCACGATGTTGGGCCTCAGCCCGAAACGGGTAAAGAGTTCCATCACCCAACTGTGGGTATGGCTGCCCCCCTGGCGCGAGAGATAAGGTTCCGCCGCCAGTTCTCGAATCGAGACGGAGTCGCGCGCCGCCCAGGGATGAGCGGCTCCCACTGCCACCAGGATCTGCGTCTCCAGCAACTCCACCACGTGCAGGCGGCTGGCGTGTTGAATCTCCCCTTCCACAAACGCCAGGTCGATTTGCTTTTCCAGAAGGGCCTGTTCCAGCAGGGGCGTGATGTTGGTCTGCGCCGAAACCTTGATGGCGGGATACTGCTCGCGGAAATCGCCCAGCCAGTTTGGGAGTAGCAGCGAGGCGGCGGTGGGCGTCAGGCCAATTCCGAGCTTGCCGTCTTTGAGGTTCTTCACTTCAGTCAGGGCGTTTTCAGCGGCGGCAATCGTCCAGACGATATTCTGGGCATACCCCAACAAGGTCTCACCTGCCGAAGTCAGGCTTACACCGTGTGAATGCCGCGAAAAGAGGGCCACACCCAAATTGGCTTCGAGATCGTGAATGTGCTGGCTGACCGCCGCCTGGGTCAGAAACAGGCGTTCCGCCGCGCGGCTGATTTTCCCCTCCTGGACCACTGCCAGAAAAACTTCGAGCTTATAGAGGCTCAACATGGGTATAACCTTTCGCTAATGCCCTGCATAAGCAAAGCGTTCTTGTCAGACAACCATCCTAATCATACACTGGAAACACATAAATACTCATTTTGTTCTGGAGGAAGAAGGATGAAAAAGTTTTTCACAAGGCAGTGGTCTTTCTTTTGGGCGGGAATTGGGTTTGGCCTGGCGCAAATCATCTTCATGATTGCGGGTTATGCCAAATCCATCGCAGATGGAAAGGACCTCTCCAGCGCCCCGATTACCGTCACCACCAACCTGGGCGGCATGTTTCGCGCCATCGAAGTTTTCTGGTGGGGCGGCAAGACCTTTGGGCTTGAAAATGGCCTGTACGGAAGCGCCTTCAAGGTGGACACATGGGGACCCATCCTGGGCATGATCCTCGGCGGTCTGCTCGTCGCCCTGGCAGAGAAGGAATCCCGCTCCTGGGTGAAGTACAGCCCCAAAATGCTGTTGCTCTCCTTGTTCGGCGGCGCCATGTTCAGCTACGGAACCCGCCTGGCCGACGGATGCACGCTCAATCACCTGCTGGGCGGCATCCCGCTGATGACCATCAAATCCACCGTGGTGATTATCTTCATGTCCATCGGCGGTTTGCTGGCATTTTTTGGCATGGCGAAGTTTGGATTTGGGCAATACTTCAAGCACCAGGAAACCAAATCCTATGTCAAGATGGCAAAGGACAAGAAATTACTGGCCGACGGCTTCACTTATGAAACAAATTATAACCCGTGGAAGGACCCCTGGCGCTGGGTGGGTTTGATCTACCTTGCCATGTTCCTCATCCCGGCGGTGTATTATTTCTTCAGCCCCGAATCCAAACACAGTATTCCCAGCGCTGGCGCAGCCTTCATGTGGATCAGCCTGATCGCGGGCATCGTTGGCGGATTTGCCATGGGCAAATCGGGGTTTGGCACCGAATGCGCCCTGGTTTCTGTCGAAGCCGCTGCAATGTTCAAGAAAGATGAAGACCGCTTTGCCAAAATGGGCATTCCCGGCATCACCCGCACGCTCTTCAAAGGGCTGCTGCCCCTCCAGGGCCTGTTGGCCGCCATCGTGCTGACGGGTGTGTTCGCTGTCGGCGCGTGGGTGTTGTTCGATGTCGAATTGGGTTTTCAGTCCGAGTTCAAGAACCAGTTGACCTGGGCTTCCATGCTGGGCGGTTTGCTGCTGGGCGCGGGCGCGGTGACGTTGATCGGCTGCGAAATCCGTTCGTACATGCGCCTGGGCCTCGGCTACACCAACACCCTGATCGGCTTCATCGGCTTTGCCATCGGCTACCTGCCCTACACCCTGTTCTACGACGCCCACAAGGCCTTCACCGAGAACACCCGCATCCTGGAAGCCTACAACTGGGGACAGTTGCTCTTTGCCGATAACATCGCCGCCCAGAAAATCTTCGCGGTGGTCTGGACGCTGGCCCTGGTCGGCGCCCTGGTTTGGGCGGTGCAGGCAGGCGCGCGCAACCTGAAGCGCCAGCCCGCGCAGGTCATCAACCAATCCACCGAGGATTTGGAAGTGGATTTGAAAGGCCTGTCCTGAGCAGAGCCGAAGGAGCCTGCCCAGCGCGGCAGATTAAGTAATTCGCGCAAACATAAAAAAGTGGAAAAGCCAGCGCGGCTTTTCCACTTTTTTATATCCAGACAATCTGTCGGCGGAGATTAGACCGGTTGCCTGCCTGTGAAGCCTGCATCCACATCGTGCCAGAAGTCGATCTGTTCCTCGCCGTATTTCCAGCACAGGTACACTTCGCGCCCATCTCTCAGCGACGGGAAATCCAGCAGGCCGATGCCCATGTCCTTGACGATCACGCCCTGATCCTGCACCTGATGCACCAGCGCGCGCAGATGCTCGAACTCGGGCACGATCTGGCTGGCAGCGCGGCTGCCACCGTTCCCTGCCGCGCGCGCAATGGCGGGCCAGGCTTCGGGCTGACGTTTGACCACGACCTCGTGGATGCGCATGATCTCCTCCACCACGGGGCGGATCTCGATCAACAGGGCGTTGGCTTCTTCATGAGTGAAATAGCGCGACATGTCAGTCCTTCTTCGGGAGGGCGCCATCGCAGGCGGCAAGAATGCGATCCCACAGTTGATTCGAGCCTTCGTCCACGGTTTGGAACTCAGGATGCGACTCGAACCAGGCCAGCGTGCGGCGGCAGCCTTCGGCCCAATTGACCATGCAGTCGTACTCGGGCACGAAGCGTTTGATCTTGCTGTTGTCGAAGGCCACACTGTTGACCTTGTCCCCGATCAAGCTGCCGACAGCGTGCTCGTCGTAGGCGGCGATCAACTCCGAGGCGACGTGGACGATGTTCGGTTCCAGGCCGAGGGCCTTGTACACTTCGAGATAAATCTGATTCCACGAGAGCACTTCATCGGACGTGATCTGGAAGGCTTCGCCAACCGCCTTCGGATTTCCGAGCAGGCCGAGCAGGCCCACGGCGAAATCCTCGTGCCAGGTCATCACCCACAGCGACGTGCCATCACCAGGCACGATGACCTTCTGCCCGCGCTTCATGCGCTCGATGACCGTCCACGGATGCTGCCACGAGTTGACGCACAGCGCGATCTGCGACGGGCCGTACGTCAGCGACGGGCGGATGATGGTGACGGGGAAACCGTCCTCGCGATAAGCCCGCATCAGGCGATTCTCGCAGGCGATCTTGTCCCGCGAATATTGCCAGAAGGGATTCTCCAGCGGCGTCTCTTCGGTGATCATATAATACCGCGGCGGCTTTTGGTAGGCGCTGGCCGAACTGATGAAGACGAACTGATCCGTCCTGCCGCGAAAGAGGCGCAGGTCGCGTTCGATGTCGTCGACGGTGAAGGCGATCCAGTCGACGACGACGTCGAAGCGCTGGGTTGCCAGCAGCGCGGAGAGTCCCGCCTCGTCCGCGTGGATGTCGGCCTGGAGCACGGTGGCACCCACGGGTACAGGGTATTTCGTCGAAGCGGAGCGATTCAGCAGGGTCAGGTCATGTCCGCGCCGAACGGCCAATTCCGAACAGGCCGAACTGATCAACCCCGTCCCGCCGATGAATAGGATTTTCATTTAGCCCTCCCCCATCTCAGGGATGGGTTCGGTCGAGACGGCGCGATGCGCCAGATAATTCTCGACCCAGAAGATAATCAGCGCCACCCAGACCACGCTGAAACCGATGAGATGATTGAAGTCGAAGGCTTCCTTGTAGACGAAAACGCCCAGCAAAAATTGGATGGTCGGCGCGATGTATTGCAACAGGCCGACCGTCGAGAGCGGGATGCGCTGCGCGGCGGAGGCGAACATCAGCAGGGGCACGGTGGTGGCAACTCCCGCGCCAACCATCAGCAGGTCGGAGGTTGCGCCCGTGTGCAGGAAGGCGCCCGCGCCGCTGGCCTCCATCATGAACAGATAGATCAACGCAGGCAGGAAAAGGATGCCCGTTTCGAGCGTCAGGCCGTAGAGCGAACCGAGCGGAGCCAGCTTTTTGACCAGTCCGTAGACGCCGAAAGAGAAGGCCAGCGTCAGCGCGATCCACGGCAGTTTGCCGTAGATGACGGTCAGATAGATCACGCCCGCCGCGGCCAGCCCAATCGGAATCCACTGGGCGGGGCGCAGTTTTTCGCGCAGGATGACCACGCCCAACAACACACTGAGCAGCGGATTGATGAAGTAGCCCAGGCTGGTCTCGACGATGAAACCCGCATTGACCGCCCAGACGTAGGTCAGCCAGTTGACGCCGATCAAAATGGCGGCGATGAAGTAGATGCCGAAGGTGCGGGCATTGAACTTCGAGCGGAAGTCGGCCCACTGACGGGTGACGAAGATAACCGCCATGAGCATGAGGAATGACCAGCCGATGCGGTGGCTGATCAACTGCAGAGCGGAGACGTGGTGCAGGAGTTTCCAATAAATTGGAAAAAATCCCCACAGCGCGTACGCGCCGACGCCGTATAAGATACCCTTATTCATATTCACCTCTGGCCGAACCAATGGGATGCAACGAGGAATCGTAGGCGGAAATTATACTCCGCGCGGGGTGCTGCTCTGTAAATAAAAAGCGGACGGCATTACACCGTCCGCCAGCAGGTCATGTTCGTAATGCGACCTTCACGACGAAGTTGGAAGCGCCTGGTAACCTTTTTTCTTCACCGCCGCCAGGATCTGCTCCTCGCTGACCTGTGCCTCGTCGAACACGACGGTCATCTGTTGTTTGTGATAGCTGGCGTTGATCTCGCGGATGCCAGGCAGGTCATCTTCGATGCCTTCGAGTTTCATCGAACAGTTCGAGCAGTGCATGTCGGGAACGGAGTAGGTTTTCTTGAGCATGGTAATCTCACTCAAATACGATCTGTCCCGTGTACATGCCCATCGAGCAGGTGAAGAACATCTTCGTGCCTGCGGCCTGGGCGGGGATGCCCACAGTAACGGTGCCCGTGTCGGGCAGGAGCCGGTAATAGTTCAAATCTGGGATGACGAAGTCGCGGGCGCAGGAATAGGTCTGGTTCGTGACCAGGCTGAGGGTGACGGTCTGTCCTGCGGGAG
>JBMOMS010000151.1:40247-79739 GCA_049324895.1 Chloroflexota bacterium | reverse complement strand
ACAGCGCTGGGGCTCCTTCGAGCGCAGGATCATGCTGCCCACCGAGGTGGTGGCCGACAAGGCCAAAGCCGAGTTCGAGAACGGCATCCTGACCATCACCCTGCCCAAGGCGGAGGAAGTGCGCCCGAAGACCATCACCGTCAAGGCGAAGTAAAAACCGACCAAACGGGACCCGTTCCCGGGTCAGAAAACACGGCGGAGGCCCATTGGATGGGCCTCTGCCGCTTTCATCTCGACTTTCCCGACAAAGATAGGGTAAAATTGTCCCATCATGACAAAACAACGCATTCTTCTTGTAGATGATCACGAAGTCGTGCGCCTGGGGCTGAAAGCCCTTTTGGAGCGCAACCAACAGTTCGAAATTGTTGGCGAGGCTGGTTCGGCGCGGGACGCCATCGAACAGGTGACGACCCTGCAGCCGGACGTGGTGGTGATGGACATCCGCCTGCCGGGCACCTCGGGGATCGAAGCCTGTGAGGAGATCGTGAACCGCTTTCCGGGCACCAAGGTCATTATGCTGACCTCGTACGCGGAGGACGAGATGCTCTTCTCGGCCATTCGCGCGGGGGCTTCGGGCTACATCCTGAAGCAGATCGGCAGCGAGGACCTGGTAAAGGCGCTCGAAGCGGTGGGACGCGGCGAGGCGCTGCTCGACCCGGCCGTGACCCAGCGCGTGTTCCAGGAGGTGCGCCGCGCGGTGAAGGAGGAGGAGGCCTCGGCCTTTGCCCACCTGAGCCAGCAGGAGAAGCACGTGCTGCTGTTGGTTTCCGAAGGGAAGACCAACCGCGAGATCGCCAAGGCATTGTTCCTGGGCGAGGGCACGGTGCGCAACTACGTTTCGAGCATCCTCTCGAAATTGAGCGTGAACAACCGGGCCGAAGCGGCGGCTTATGCCGTGGAACACAACCTGCGCGAATACATCACCCCCTGACCTGCACCGATGTGCAGGTCATTCCATCTCCCGCCGCGGCGGAAGATGAGGGTCCCCGTTTCGCCGGGATAGATAATTCCAGCGCCAGGCTGGATCGATTCTTGCCAGCCCGCGGCCATTGTTCATAGGGTGCTGTTTTAATTTTACAGGCAGAGTGAACCGACTGAAAGGAAATTGCATGAAAGCCGATGACACCCCCAAAAAGAGCATGGATGACTATATTGCGGAGTTTCCCCGGGACATTCAAGACATCCTGGAAAATATCAGGGCAACGATCCGCAAAGCCGCGCCGCAGGCCAGGGAAACCATCAGCTATCAAATGCCCACCTTTACACTCGAGGGCAACCTGGTGCATTTTGCCGCCTATAAAAACCATATCGGTTTTTATCCGGCCCCGTCGGGCATTGAGAAATTCAAGCAGCAATTGTCCGTTTACAAGGGCGCAAAAGGGTCGGTGCAATTTCCGCTGGACCAACCCATCCCGTACGAGTTGATCGGCCAAATTACGGAATTCAGGGTCAGGGAAAACCTGGAGAAGGCGAAAACGAAAAAGAACAAAGGCAACAGCTGACCTGGATCGGGCTTTCACACGGGCCCAACCGGCTTGACGCACTCATGTACGGGGAGTAGGATGAAGGCATGGAATCCCATCGCAAAGCATGTCTCAAACAGCAGACTGAACTGCGGCGTGTATTGGCGCGCCCTGACCCATACGACCAGGCCGTCCGGCTTCTCCTGAGCCAGCACGCCGTGCTCCACTCGGCTCAAATGGCAGGGAGCGAATCCTGGTCATTCGAAGATGAAGTCTTCAGCAACCTGACCGTGGAACAGGCTCGACAAATTCCGCGCAACGGTGAGCATTCGGTGGCCTGGCTTGTCTGGCATATGGCGCGCTGTGAAGACATCACCATGAACCTGTTGGTGGCCGGCAGCCCGCAAATCCTGCTGCGCGACAACTGGCTGGGACGGTTGAAGGTCACAGTCCGCGATACGGGGAATACCATGGACGGGCACGAGATGGCCAACTTCAGCAATACGGTCGACATCGAGGCGCTGCGAGCCTATCGCATGGCCGTGGGCCGCCGGACGCGGGAGGTGATCCTGCAGTTGCAGCCCGCGGATTTGAAGCGCAAGGTGCGGGCCACGGACTTGCAGCAGGTCAGGGACGAAGGAGCCGTCGTCGCGGCGGCTGACGGCATCGCTCAGTATTGGGGGAAACGCGATGTGGCGGGGTTGTTGTTGATGCCCGCCACGCGGCATAACCTGGTCCACTTGAACGAGGCGCTGGAGATCAAGCGCAAGCTCCGCTGAAACGAGGCGCGGAGTGTGGAGAACCTGTGGAAAGGAAGGTGCACATGTCGGGAGGGATCGATCGGGACGGCCTGCTGGCGTTGTACGCATACAACGCCCACGCCAACAAACTCGTGCTCGACACGGCTGAAAAAATGACCGTGGAACAATTCACGCAGAAAAGCAGCCCCAGCCACGATTCGGTGCGAGGCATCCTGTCTCACATGCTGGAGTGTGAGGCATACTTCCTGGCCGAATGCCAGGGAAGAGTCCTCGACGAGGAGGACATTTCCAGCCTGGAAACGATTTGCCGCCGCTGGCTGGCGCTTGAACGGGAGCAGGTCGCTTTCATCCAATCGCTGAGCGGGGCCGAGCTTGCCCGCATCGTCCAATTGCAGATTCGCGGACAGCAGCTTGCCTTCCCAGTCTGGGAACTCATGACCCAGGCCATGATCCACTCCGTCCATCACCGCGGAGAACTGTCCATCGTCATGACGGGGCTTGGGTATCCCCTGCCGACGCTCGACATCCTGCTGCACTTCATCAAACAAAGCGGACAGCACTGGCCCTTCGAATGAATACCCTGACCTCCAAAATCCAACAGGACTTCGACCGCCTGGCCGAATTCTCGAACGAAGGCTGGGATCACAACAGCCATTATCACGCCTTTCTCTTGAAGCAACTGCCCGCCGCCAGCGACGCGGACGCGCTGGAGATCGGCTGCGGCACGGGCGGATTCTCCCGTTTGCTGGCGCATCGCTATCGGCGCGTGCTGGCCCTGGACCTGTCGCCGCGCATGATCGAGATCGCGCGCGAACGCTCCCAGGCCTATCCCAACATCGACTTCCAGGTGGCGGATGTTATGGACTACGAATTCACCGCGGAGCAATTCGGCTGCGTCGCCTCGATCGCCACCCTGCATCACCTGCCGTTCGAGCCGATCCTCTCCAAAATCAAAAGCATCCTGAAGCCGGGCGGGGTTTTCCTGGCGCTGGACCTATTCGAGGCCGAAAGCCTGGCGGATTTCGCCATCGCCGCACTGGCTGTGCCCGTCAACTCCATCCTCAAACTGGTCAAGACGGGACATCTGGGCGAGCCCAAAGAGGTGCGCGCCGCCTGGGAGGAACACGGCCGCACAGACGTGTATCCCACACTGGCCCAGGTGCGGCGGGCCTGCGCCTCACTGCCCAATGCCAGGGTAACGCGTCATTTCTTCTGGCGTTATTCGCTGGTATGGAAGAAGGCAGGGGCAAAATGAAAAATATTCTTGTATTCCTGTTTAGTCTATCAATAATCACCGCATGTAGTTCAAACTATTCAATTCCGCCTACAACATTGCCAACCGTTCAAGCAAGTGTCATTCCTGACACGCCCACATTACAACCTCAAGCGCCCCCCGCTCCCACGCTGACTTCCACATCGACACCCCAGCCGAGTTGTAATTCACATGCGACCGGGTCCACTGTTTATTTGGACAAGACTCCAGCCTTTGCAATTCGTCAGGGCCCGGGATGTGAATATGAGGTGGTACAGCCTGTACATGTACAGGAAGACCCCCTTATTATGTTTGATGTGTTGGATAAGCGTGGGAATTGGATATTGGTCGATCTATGCAACAATCAACAGGGATGGGCATTTGTTCCAGCCATCCATGATACGGACATTCACTTAGATCCGACCGATTTTCCAATGTCTTCCATCACACAGGAAGCTTATCCCTCAACTTCCACACCCATTAATGACAAAGCATCAATGATGCAGGCCCAGAACACCCTTATCAGTTTCTATGATCTTCTGTATAGCAAAAAATATGAGGAAGCTTCAAAGATATTCATTGGTGGCTATGGGGGAATCATTATGTGGAATCCCAAGATGAATGTAGAAGATTATCCGACCTTGCTTCAAACAGCTTGTGAATTCAACGATTATAAATGTACTTTAAGGGTGGCTCGTATTATCAACAAGGAGCAGATTTCCCCAATGGAATTCCATTTCACTGTCGAGTACCAAAAAGAAGATGGAAGCCTTTATCAAAGGCCATATAGTGAGGGTGATCGTAAAGAGCGTACGATGATTTCACAATTTCAAGTTAAAGTTGTGAAAGATTGCGATGGTAAGTATTTTGTGGCTACCTGGCCATTCTATCGATACTAAAAATGCACTTACTTTTCTAGGAGGCTAATGCACCCAGACGTTAAAGCTTTGATCGAGCATTACCATTTCCAACCCCTGCCCGTGGAGGGGACGCTGTTCGTCAGCACCTACCGCTCGGCGCAGGAGGTGGAGGGCGGCGGCCCCATCGGCACGGCCATGATCGGCCTGTACTGCGACGAGCCGCGCAGCCTGTCGCTGTTTCACCGGCTGACCACTGACGAGGTCTGGCATTTCTACGGCGGCGACCCACTGCGGCTGATCCTGCTGTACCCGGATGGCTCCAGCAGGGACATCATCCTCGGCAGCGACCCACAATTGGGGCAACTGGTGCAGTTCGTCATCCCAGCGGGCGTGTGGCAGGCAGGTCACATGCAGGCGGGTGGACGTTACTCCCTGTTCGGCTGCACGCTGGCCCCAGGCTTCACCTCCAGCATGTTCGAGGGCGGCACAATCGAGCACCTGCTTGCGCTGTACCCCGACCGCGCCGAGGATATCCACAAGTTCGGCTGCGATGTGAATGACACGTCCATGCCCGAGGGATTTGCCACATAGCCCACTGTGTCATCCTGAGCGGGCCATCAAATGCCTTGATCGAAAGGCGTCAAAGCGAAGGATCTCCGTCACGCCTGACAGAAAATCTGCCGTACAGGAGATTGCTTTGCCGCCAAAAGCGCGGCTCGCAATGACGATAAAAAAGAGACTGGCTTTCACCAGTCTCTTTTCGTTCACGTATCCAGCTTCATGTTCTGCGGGCGATATTTCTTAAGCGCATTCCAGCCGACCAGCATCCTTTCCTTTTCATCCCACAGCCGATAGAACAGCGACTTGAGACTCTTGCGGATGGTCAACGGCTCGATCTGGAAGAGGGGATTCTCGTTGTGACATTTCTCCAGCTTGTAGTTGGGGATCTTTGGGCTGAGGTGGTGGATGTGGTGATAACCGATGTTGCCCGTGAACCACTGCAGCACCTTCGGCAGTTTATAGAACGAACTGCCCGCCATGCCCGCTTTGAAGAAGTCCCAGTCCCCGTGGCGTTCCCAATAGGTCGGATAGAAATTGTGCTGCACGTAGAACAACCACACGCCCGCCGAGCAGGCAATCAACAGGATGGGAACCTCCACCAGCAAAAAAGCCGCCCAGCCGATCTTGAGCATGATCCAGCCGATGACCGCAGCCAGGGCCAGGTTGGTCCAGATCACGCTGTTGCGCTCGCGCCGGCCCACGCCCGGACGCCAGAAGCGATGCGCCACCGTGAAGACCAGGAATGACCCAATGGTAAACAGGATCAGCGGGTTGCGCATGATGCGATACCCAACCTTCTTCCACCACGGCGCGGCCAGGTATTCCTCCACCGTCATGGTATACACGTCACCCACGCCGCGGCGGTCCAGGTCACCCGCGGTGGCGTGATGGATGGCGTGGTCGTGCTTCCACTCGAAATACGGCGTCCACACCAGCACGCCCAGCATCAGGCCCATGCGGTCGTTGGCCTTCTGGGTCTTGAGAAATGAACCGTGGCAGCAGTCATGGAACAGGATGAACATGCGCACCATGAAGCCCGCGGCGGGCACGGCCAAAATCAGGGTCAGCCAGTAGCCCACTTCCAATGAACGATACATCAGGTACCACATCCCGAGGAAGGGCACCGCCGAATTCAGGACCTGCCACAAGCTGCGCCCCGTCTCGGGAAAGGCGTACTTTGCAGTAATCCCCTGCCAGCGAATTTTCTCGTTCGTCATGGGAACCTCCAGTCTCATTGTACAGCAAAACGGGCCAGCAAGTCTGCCAATGGCAGGTCGGCCAGCGAATCCACGCGCAGGCTCCCACCCTCGAAAGCCAGCCTGGAGGTAGTGGGATTGGGCGCGGCCACCACGAAGATACCCGCCGCCCGCGCGGCTTTCACGCCGTTGGGCGAGTCCTCGAAGACCAGCGCCTCGTCTGCGCGCGCGCCCAGCGCCTCCAGCGCCTTGAGGAACAAGTCGGGGTGCGGCTTGGTGCGGCCAGCGGGCACGTCTTCGGCGCAGAGAATGTGGTCGAAGCGGTCGAACAGGCCCAGGCGGGAGAGGTGTCCATCCACCCAGGCATGGGGCGAGCTGGAAGCGACGGCCAGGCCCAGGCCGCGCAGGCGGGCCGCCTCCAGGATGTCCATCACCCCGGGCAGCACCGCCTGGGACAGGATCATCGCATCGCTCCTGGACCTGTGCATGGCGCGCGCCAAAGCGGCATCGGCGCCGCCGCGAGTCAACTCCGCCAAATGGGCCGCCGCGTCGAAGTGGGACTGGCCCAGCCCGCCGACAATGCTGCCCCAACGCTCCTCGGGCAGGTCGAACCCGTGCTCGCGGTAGATGGCCTGCCAAACCACGAACTCGGGCGTTTCCGTATCCAGGATCAGGCCGTCGAAGTCGAAAATCAGTGCTTTGAGCATGTTTTTTTCCTTTCGACCTGCGATTGTATCAAAAGAAAAGCCCCCGAACTCGGGGGCCAGGGATGGATATGAAATTTCAGAACAGTTGCAGCACCGCGCGGCTGGCCCACTCGAACAGGATGTTCGGGACCAGGCTCGCGAGGACTGTCACCAGGGCGGTCAGGCCCCAGGTGAAGTTCAGCCAGAACTCGCTGTGGGTCTGCGGCTCGCCTGCCTGCATGAACATGGTCACGACCACGCGCAGGTAGTAGTAGGCGGAGATGAGCGAGGTCAGCACGCCGACGATGGCCAGCCAGATGAAGCCGCCGTCGATCACCGCGCGGAAGAGGTAGAACTTGCCGACCATGCCGAGGGTGGGCGGAAAGCCGATCAGCGAGAGCAGAAAGACGGTCATCGCAATCGCCAGCGGACGGTTCTTCCAGAACAGGCCGGCGTAATCGCCGATCTCAAGTCCCTTGCCGTCTTCCTTCTCCAGCGCCATGACCACACCCCACGCGCCGAAGTTGGTCACCGCATAGGCCACCAGGTAGAACAAGCCGGCCGCGATGGAGACGGGCATCACTTCGGGGTTGCCATAGGGCACGAAGGCCATCAGGATGTAGCCGGCGTGCGCGATGCTGGAATAGGCCAGCAGGCGTTTGATGTCGGTCTGCGAGACGGCGATCAGGTTGCCGACAATCATGGTCAACGCCGCCAGGGCCGCCAGCACGGGGGTCAGGTCGGCAGAGAGGGCAGGGAAGGCCAGCGAGAAGACGCGCAGCAGGGCGGCAAAGCCCGCGATCTTGGCGCCCGAGGACATGAAAGCCGTCACCGCCGTGGGCGCGCCCTGGTACACGTCGGGTGTCCACATGTGGAAGGGCACGGCCGCAACCTTGAAGCCAAATCCCACCAGAATGAGCGCCGCCCCAATGGACAGGAGCAGGGTTTCTCCCCCGTCAGTGGCAGCCGCCACGATCCCGCCCAGGGAGGTGCTGCCGGTCGCGCCAAAGACCAGGGCGATGCCGTAGAGCACGAAACCCGTCGAGAAGGCGCCCAACAGGAAGTACTTGAGGCCCGCTTCTTCGGATGCAAAACTTTGACTGTTGAAGGCGGCCAGCACATACAGGGGGATGGAGAGCAGTTCCAGGGCGATGAAGACCATGATCAGATCGGCGGCTTGCGTCATCAACATCATACCGACGACGCTGAACAGCAGCAGGGTGTAATACTCGCCGCGCTCGATGCCCATGCGGCGCACGTAACCGTACGCCAGGGCAATGCCCAGCAAACCGCTGATCAACAGCAGCGCATTCAGGAAGGTCGAGAATCCGTCCAGCACCACCATGCCATTGAAGCCGGGGCTGGAACTGCCCACCTGCACCCAGGTAATGCCGAGGGTCAGCCCCAGGCCCAGGGCGGCCAGGAGGGCGGTCCACCCTTTGCTCCCGCGCGGGATGAAGAGGTCCAGCACCAGCAACATGCTGGCCCAGCCGGTCAGCACGAAGAGGGGCAGGAGGGTATAGAAATCGAAAAGGTTAATCTGCGGCATTGGATACTCCAGGAACAGGCATGGAGTTCAGCCTACGGCACGAGGGGCAGGGCGGCCACGAGGGCTTTCACCGTGGGGGCCATCAGGTCAAAGAAGGGCTTGGGGTACAGGCCGATCCAGAAGATGAAGATAAGCAGCGGCAGGACGGTAAGGATCTCGCGCCAGTTCAGGTCGCGCAGGGCGTGGCCGTGGTGCTTGACCTCTTCGACGATGGAGCCGGTCGGGCCGAGGAACATCTTCTGGAACATATACAGGATGTAAACCGCCGCCATGATGACGCCGGCCGCCGAAACGCCCGCATACCACGGGCTGCCGATGGCCTTGGAGCCGAACGCGCCCAGCAGGATGGTGAACTCGCCCACGAAACCGTTCAGGCCAGGCAGGCCCATCGAGGAGAGCGAGGCGATCAGCATGATGGTGCCGAAGATCGGGGTGATCTTCCACAGGCCGCCGTAGACGCTGACCGTGCGGGTATGGGTCTGTTCATAGATCATGCCGATCAAAAGGAACAACGCGCCGGTGCTGAGACCGTGGTTGATCATTTGCAGGATGGCGCCCGCAATGCCCTCCTCGTTGAGCGCAAACATGCCCAGCATGACGAAGCCGAGGTGGGAAACGGACGAGTAAGCCACCAGCTTCTTCACGTCAGACTGGGCGTACGAGACCGCCGCGCCGTAGATGATGCCGATGGTGGCGAAGAGCGCCAGCCAGGGAGCCAGTTGAACCGCTGCCTGCGGGAAGAGCGGGATGTTGAAGCGCAGGAAGCCGTAGGTGCCCATCTTGAGCAGCACGCCCGCCAGGATGACGGAGCCGGCCGTGGGCGCTTCCACGTGGGCATCGGGCAGCCAGGAGTGCAGCGGCCACATCGGCACCTTGATGGCGAAGGCGGCGGTGAAGGCCAGGAACAGCCAGAACTGGACGCCTTCGGGGACCCCGCCCAGGGCGATCATGTCAGGTACGGAGAAGGTGCCCTGGTTGATACCCAGCCACAGGATGGCCAGCAGCATCAGGATGGAACCCGCCATGGTGTACAGGAAGAACTTCACCGCAGCGTAGATGCGGCGCGGGCCGCCCCAGATGCCGATCAGGAAGTACATCGGGACGAGGGTGAATTCCCAGAAGATGTAGAACAGGAACAGGTCCTGCGCCAGGAAGACGCCCATCATGCCCACTTCGAGCAGCAGGAAGAACATCATGAAGTCCTTCACGCGCTCCTCCACCGCCGTCCACGTGGAGAGGATCGAGATGGGGGTCAGGAAGCCGGTCAGCAGCACAAGCAGAATGCTCAGGCCGTCCACGCCCATGTGGTAGTGGATGTCCCAGCCGGCCACGCTGATCCAGCGATAAGGCTTGCCCAGCTGCAGGGTTGCGTCCGACGCGTCGAACATCGAGAGCACCCACAGCGACAGGGCGAAAACCACCAGCGAGGTGCCCAGCGCCGTCCAGCGCAGGAGGTTCTTCTTCTCGCCGGGGATGAAGGCCAGCGCAAGCACACCCAGCAGCGGGAAGAAAGTCAGGAGTGTGAGAGAATGAAATTCCATGTCCGTTCCTCGTTTCTACGAGTTATTTAAAAATCAGATAGCCCAGGATGATGACAACGCCCAGCAGCACCGAGAGCGCGTACGAGCGCACGAACCCGTTCTGGGACTTGCGCGCGACCGCCGAGAGCCATTGGGTGGCCCTGCCGAGGAAGTTGGCAAAGGCATCGATACCCTTCTGGTCGGCGACTTCATTGAGGGCAAAATTGGAAAGCCAATTGTATGTCCCCGCAATGACCTTCTCGTGGAACCCGTCGTGCCAGATTTTCCAGTCGATCACGTCGGCCAGGAAGCGCGAGATGCGGACGTAATTGTCCATGATGACAAACCAGTAGCCCTCGTCCACGAACCACTTGTTCTCCATGCCTTCGAAGATCAGGCCGAGCGGCTTCTTGAGCGGGTCGGGCTGGCCCTTCTGCAGCGGGTTGCGCCCGTAGATCAGCCAGGAGACGAAGATGGCAGCCAGGGCCGCGACCGTGGAAATGAGCGCCACGTAGGGATTGAACCCGCCCCAGGACAGTTCCAGCCAGGAGGCCACGTGGGCTTCGTGCTCGGCGAGTTGGACGGTGTGCTCCAGCCAGTGTCCCAGCGTGTGAATGGCGGGCAGGTTAAGCGCGCCGCCCAGCAGGGAGAGCGCCGCCAGCACCATCAGAGGAACGGTCATCACGGCGGGGCTTTCCTCGGCGTGGGCAGCCGCCTCGTGGCGGGCCTGGCCGAAGAAGACCATCCAAACCTGGCGTCCCATGTAAAAGGCGGTAAAGAAGGCCGCAATCGCCAGCAGGGCATACACCTGCGGATACAACCTGGCCGCATCCAGCAAAATTTCATCCTTCGACCAGAAACCGGCAAACGGGACGATGCCCGCCAGCGCCAGCGTGCCGATCATGTACAGCCAGAAGGTCACGGGCATGGTCTTGCGCAGGCCGCCCATGTTGCGCATGTCGCCCGGGTCGAAGACCTCCTCATGGTGGCCGTCATGATGACCGTGGCCGTGATGCGCAAGATGGTGATGCCCGCGCTCCAGGCCGAGGATGACAGAGCCTGCCGAGAGGAAGAGCAGGGCCTTGAAGAAGGCGTGCGTGATGAGGTGGAACATGCCCGCCACGTACGCGCCCATACCGACCGCCGCCACCATGAAGCCCAACTGGGAAATGGTGGAATAGGCCAGAACCTTCTTGATGTCGTATTGGCCGACCGCAATCGTGGCGGCGAAGAGCGCCGTCACCGCGCCGGTCATGGCGACGAAGAGTTGCGCCTCGGGCACCAGGTTGTAGAGCGGAGCCGAACGGGTGACGAGGTACACGCCCGCCGTGACCATCGTCGCAGCATGGATCAGGGCCGAGACCGGGGTCGGGCCGGCCATCGCATCCGGCAGCCAGACATAGAGTGGAATCTGCGCCGACTTGCCGGCCACGCCAATCAGCATGAAGAGCGTGATGGCGATGATGATCCACGGGTGTTCATGAGCCACCGCCGGGGCGGCGGCAAAGACCTTGTCGAAATCGAAACTGCCGCCAAGGTGCCAGAACATCAAAAAGCCCGCGATCAGGAAACCGAAATCGCCGACGCGGTTGGTGATGAAGGCCTTCTTGGCCGCATTGGAGTTGGCCCACGAGGAGCGGCCGAGCGTGTCCATATCGTACCAGAAGCCGATCAACAGGAAGGAGCACAGGCCCACGCCTTCCCAACCGACGAACAGCATCAGGTAGGAGTCGCCGCTGACCAGGATCATCATGGCGGCGATAAACAGGTTGAGGAACACGAAGAAACGCTGGTAGCGCGGGATGTCGTTCTTGAAGCGCACATCCTCGTGCATGTAGCCGATGGCGTAGATGTGGATCAGGGTGCCGACGCCCGAGACGACCAGCATCATGGTGGTCGAGAGCGAGTCCACGCGGAAGGTCCAGTCGAGAGCAAGCGCCCCAATGTGGATCCACGGCGCAAGTTCATAGGTCAGGGTCTCGCCGTGGGCGGCGGAAACAGTATAAGCCAGCAGCGCCGAGACGACGAAGGCCGCGCCCGAGGCCAGGACTGCCACGGCGCCGATGGCCTTCTCGCCCCAGGATTGCTTCATAAACCAGCCGCCGAGGATGATATTGACCAGCAGACCCAGGACGGGCGCGAAGACCAGCCAGGGAGCCAGGAATGTGAAACCGTGATTTTCCATGCGTCATCCCTTCAGGTTGTTGATGTCGTCCACGTTGATGCTGTGCTTGGACTTGAAGATCTGCACGATCAACGCCAGGCCCACGGCCACTTCCGCGGCGGCCACCGTCATCACGAAAAAGACGAAGATCTGGCCGTCCAGGCTGCCGTGCTGGCTGGCAAAGGCCACGAAGGCCAGGTTGGCTGCGTTGAGCATCAACTCGACCGCCATGAAGATGATCAGCGGGTTGCGGCGCACCAGCACGCCCAACACGCCGGTGGCGAACAGGATCGCAGACAGGGCAATATAAAAATGGAGCGGGACCATTATTTCTGGCCTCCTTTTTCCTGCTTGGTCAGCACGATGGCGCCGACCATGGCCACCAGCAGCAGGATGGAAGTGGCTTCAAAGGGCAAGAGGTAATCCGTGAAAAGCGCCATGCCGATCTCCCGCAGGGCGTCCACCGTGTTGAGGTGCGCGGCAGGGCGGGCGATTTCACCAGCTGCAACGTTGCGGAACAGGAGGATATATCCCGCCTCCACAACCAGGATACCGGCCAGCCCAACCGCGTACCAGCGTTGACGGCGGAGCACCTTGCCCGGGGCCAGCCGTTCCGCGCCCAGCAGCATGATCACGAACAGGAACAGCACCATGATGGCGCCCGCGTACACGGTTACCTGCGAAATGGCGATGAACGGCGCGCCCAACAGAAGATAGAAGACGGCAATGGCGGCAAAATTCAGCACCAGGAACAGGGCCGAATAGATCGAATTGCGGCTGAACACCATGCCCAGGGCCGTAGCCACCGCCACCGCGGCAAGAATAAAGAAGAGGACCAGGTCGATGCTCATGGGCTAATCCTGTGGGTCTTTCATGAGGGGCACCGAACGCTTGTAGACGCCCGGCTCCACCTTGCGCGGCGTGATCATCGCGGCGTCGGGTACGGGTTCGAGCAGCATTTCCTTGGGGTAGATCGCCGAGCGGCGGTCATGGAAGGAAAGCTCGTAGTTATCGCCCAGAACGATGGCCTCGGTCGGGCAGGCATCTTCACAGAAGCCGCAATAGATGCAGCGCAGCAGGTTGATTTCGTAGGTGGAAGCGTAACGCTCCCCGGGTGAAAAGCGGTTTTCGTCGCTGTTCTCGGCAGCTTCCACGAAGATCGCATCCGCGGGGCAGGCCGCCGCGCACAGCGAACAGCCAATGCACTTCTCCAGGCCATTGTCGTAACGTTTCAGCACGTGACGTCCGCGGAAGCGCGGGCGAACTTCCCGTTTTTCCTCGGGATATTGAACAGTGACGGGCTTTTCGAACAGCGACGCAAAGGTGCGCGCCAACCCGCGGCTGAGTTCCCACATCGGCTCAATGATTCGCATAGCTCTTTCTCCTCAACGCCTGGTCGACGAACCCCATGGCAATCAGGCCCGCAATCAACGAAAGTATCGGAATGATCACCAGGTACCAGTGGTTGCCCAATTCCTGGGCCACCAGCACGCCAACCGCCGAAATGAACACCACCACCAGCGAGAGCGGCAGCAGCACCTTCCAGCCGAAGGACATCAGGCGGTCATAACGGATGCGCGGCCAGGTGGCGCGGATCCAGATCATGAAGAACAACAGGACAACCACTTTCAAGAGCAGGTAGACCGGCCCCAGGAACCAGGCCTGGAATTGCCACGGCCCAATCGACCAGAACGCATCCACGCTCAGGAAGGTATCCTTCAGGAACCAGAACTCGCGGTAGCCGCCGAAGAACAACGTGGCCGCGATCATGCAGATGGCGATCATCTTCTGGTATTCGGCCATGAAGAACAGCGCAAACTTCATGCCCGAATATTCGGAGTGGTAACCCGCCGTCAGTTCCTGTTCGGCCTCGGGCATGTCGAATGGAGCGCGGTTGACCTCGGCCAGCGTCACGATCATGAAGATCAACGCGCCGACCGGCTGGACCACCGCGAACCAGATATTGCGCTGCGCGTTCACAATGTCGTGCAGGTTCATCGAGTTGCCCAGCAGGATGGCGGTCACGAAGCCCAGGCCCAACGAGATTTCGTACGAGATCATCTGCGCCGAGGAGCGCAGGCCGCCCAGCATGGCATACTTGTTGTTGGAGGACCAACCCGCCAGCACGATGCCGTACACCGCGATGGAGGCCACCGCCATCAGGAACAACACGCCCACGTTGATGCTCGCCACCGAGAAAACGATCGTGCGCCCAAACAGCGTGGTCGTCGGCCCGAAGGGGACGACCGCCGCGATCACGATGGACGGCACCATCGTCACGATGGGCGCCCAGAAGAAGATCAGTTTGTCCGCCTTGGCGGGGGTCAGTTCTTCCTTGAAGATCAACTTGACCGCGTCTGCCACGGGCTGCAAAAGGCCCTGCCAGCCGGCGCGATTCGGGCCGATGCGCACCTGTATGCGCGCCAGCGCGCGGCGCTCATACAGCGTCAGATAGGCAAAACCCGTCAACAGGGCGAAAATCACGAACAGCGATTTGATCAGCCATTCAACCCAGATCGTCCAGTCCATATCAGCTCACCTTTGCTTCGGCCAGGTTGAGCGCCTGCACGGATACTGGTTCCCGCACCGCCAGCCCCATGCTGCGCGGCGCCAGCACCACGCCGGCCGAGATGGTATCGTCAATCTTCACAAGCGCTTCCACGCTCAGGCCGTTGAAGGCCAGCGCCAAACGCCCGCCCGCTTCCACGCCCAGGCGTTTGGCCGTTTCGGGGTGCAGGCTGACGGTCGGCTCGCCAATGCGCTGGGACAGCAATTCAGCCGAAGCCACAGTCGCGCCGCGGTCGTACAACTTCGTGACGGGGACAGCCAGCAGTTGTTCCTCGCGCGGGCGCAGCGCCGCTTCGGCGCGCACCTCGGGCAGGCGCAACGGTTCGCCGCGTTCCGCCGCCGTGGAGAGTTGGACGCCCAGCCCCTGCTTGTTCTCATAGGTCGCGCCGCCGTAGTACAAATCGCCGCGCCCAACCAGCGGCCACTGCGGTTTGACTTCGGCCAGCCTGTTGTAATCCAGGCCGGCGTAATCCTTCACGCCCGCGGCCAGGCGGTCGAAGGTGACCGTGGCCGAACCATTCTCGGTGTTCAGGCCCAGGCGGCGTCCGATCTCGCCCGCAATGGCAAAGTCGGCTTTGGCCTCGCCGCGGACAGGCAGCGCCGCATGGAAGCGCTGCACGCGCCGTTCGCCGGAGGTGTAGCTGCCCTCGCGCTCGGTGTAGACCTGCGCGGGCAGCACCACATCGGCCATCTGGGTCGTAAGGGTTTCGAGGATGTCCTGGGCCACAATGAACTTCGCGCCCTTGAGGGCCACGGCCAGCGACGGGTCGTCGCCCGCGGGGTCCGCGCCGACGATGTACACAAACCTGCCCTTGAACGCCGAGGCCAGGTCCGCCGACGGGCGGAAGCCCAGTTCCCAGGCGCCCTGGTCGTTGGCTCGCTGCCAGACGCCGACCAGCCCATTGTTGGGCCTGCCGACGTGGCGGGTATCCTGAAGGAGTTTGGCGCAGGCCGCCGCCAGGTTGGTCGATCCACCCAGGCCCAGGCCGTCGCCGCCGTAGAACACGACCGCGTTTTGCGCGTTCGCAAATTCCTGCGCGATCTTGCTGTCGCCCAGCAGCCCGGCCACGGTCCTGGCCTCGTCGCCGTTGGCGTAGCGGATGGCGTATTTGGCAAAACGCTCCAGTTTGGTGTGGCGCGCATTGGCCACGATCAGCGTCACGCCGCGCTCGGCAGCCTGCTTGACACGCAGGTACCAGAGGGGCGCTTCTTCATATAAATCCGAGGCCACCACCAGGAGCACGTCGCCCTGGCCGAGCCTGCCCAGGTCGCTGCCCTGTCCCAGGCCGACTTGCGCGGTCAGGTCGCCGCCACCCAGGTCGGTGTAGAGCAGGGCCTGCCCGCCCAGGCCGTCGGCCAGGGATTTGAGGTTGAACAGGTCCTCGTTGGAGAGGCGGCCCGAGGCCAGCACCAGCAGGTCCGATTTGGAGGCTGCAAGGGTCTTCGTCACCAGGTCGAAGGCATCCGTCCACGAGGCTTTGGCCTGACGAATGGACGGTTTGACCAGTCGCCCGTCGCTTTCCGTGTAGTGATAGGCAAAACGGCCCTTGTCGCACAGCCAGATTTCGTTGACTTCCTCGTTTTGGCGCGGCATGACGCGCTTGATGACCATTCCGCCGCCGGCCTTGGCTTCGCGGCGGGTGTTGAGAGTGGTGTTGCAGCCGACCGGGCACTGCGAGCAGAGCGAGGCCGAAGCGGAAAGCTCCCACGCGCGCGCGCCGAAGCGGAAGTCTGCGGTGGTCAGCGCGCCGACGGGGCAGATGTCGGTGGTGTTGCCCGAAAAAACAGAGTCGAACCCAGGCTCGGAGAGGGACACGATCTGGGTCGAGCGTCCGCGCTCCTCGAAGCCAAGCACGGCCTCGCCGGCGATGCGATCCTGGAAGCGGATGCAGCGCGCGCACTGGATGCAGCGTTCACGGTCGAGCCAGATCAACTCGCCCAGCGGGACCTGCTTCTCGAAGTGCATCTTCTCGTCGTACAGGAAGCGGCTCTTGCCCGGGCCATGTTCCACGGTCAGGTTCTGAAGCGGGCACTCGCCGCCCTTGTCGCAGATCGGGCAGTCCAGCGGGTGCGAGGTCAGCAGGAATTCGAGCGTGCCCTTGCGTCCCTCTTTGGACTTCTCGCTTTGGGTCAGCACGACCATGCCCTCGGAGACCGTGTTGGTGCAGGCCGTTTCGAGCTTGGGCAGGAACTGCACCTTGGGCTGGCCGTTTTCCATTACGGGCTGGCCGCTGGCGCGGTCGATGACCGGGCGTCCGATCTCCACCAAGCACATGCGGCAGTTGCCGGCCGGTTCCATTTTGGGATGGTAGCAGAAAACGGGGATGTCGACGCCGGCCAGTTTGGCGGCATCCACCACCAGGGTTCCTTCGGGGACGGTGACCTGGGTTCCGTCGATTGTGAGCGTGAGCTGTTTCGTCATGCGGACTCCGTTAAGCCTTCACCGCTTTTTCAAAATCCTGCGGGAAGCGTTCGATGCCGGTTACCACGGCCATGGTGGCGAATTCGCCCAGCGCGCACAGGCATTTGCCCTGCATTTGTTTGGCCACGTTGAGCAGCAATTTCACATCCTCGGGCGAACCTTCGCCGTGGTGAATGCGCTCGGTCAGGTGCAGCATCCAGTAGTTGCCTTCGCGGCAGGGGGTGCATTTCCCGCAAGACTCGTGCTTGAAGAAATGGATGGTCTTGTTGATGACCCAGTCGATGGAGACGGTATCGTCGATGACGATCACCGAGGCCGAGCCAAGGTCGCCGCCGACGGTGCGCACGCTGGCGTAATCCATGGGCGTATCGAGCACCTTGTCGTCGACCACGATCAGCGAGGAGGACGCTCCGGCCGGCATGATGGCCCGCACCGGGCGGTCGTCGATGATGCCGCCGCCGTAATTGTAGATCAATTCGCGGAAGGGGACGCCGAAGGGCAGCTCATAGTTGCCCGGCTTCCTGACGCGCCCCGAGAGCGAAAAGACCTTGACGCCGGCGCTGTCGGGTGTGCCCAGGGATTTGTACCAGCCCGCGCCGTTGGTCAGAATGGGCGGCACATTGGTGAAGGTCTCCACGTTGTTAACGATGGTCGGCTTGCCGTACAAGCCATAGGCGGGCGGGAAGGGCGGGCGGATGCGCGGTTGGCCGCGTTTCCCCTCGATGGATTCGAGCAGGGCCGTCTCCTCGCCGCAGATGTAGGCGCCCGCGCCGAGATGGGTGTAGATTTTCAACGAGTAATCCGTGCCGAAGATCTTCTCACCCAGCAGGCCGGCTTTTTCCATGTCGGCGATGCGCTCATCGAGGAAGGCGGCCACCTGCCAGAACTCGCCGCGCAGGTAGATGTAGGCCGCGTTCGCGCCGACGGCGTATGAGCCGATGGCGAGTCCCTCCAGGAATTGGAAGGGGTTGCTCTCCATGATCTCGCGGTCCTTGAAGGTGCCCGGCTCGGACTCGTCGGCGTTGGCAACGACGTAATGCGGCCAGTTCTTTTTGTCGATGAAGGACCACTTCATGCCGGTCGGGAAGCCCGCGCCGCCGCGGCCGCGCAGGCCCGAGGCCATGACCACGTCCGTCACTTCGGTCGGCTTCATGGCGGTGACGGCCTTCTTGAAGGCTTCGAAGCCGCCATTCTTTTGGTAGACATCCAACCGGTTGATGTCGGGGATGTCGCGATGACGAAGCAGGATGTGTGTCATTCCTTGACCTCCTGTCCCGCTTTTCTGAGCGCTTCAATCAACTCCAGGGTCTTGTCCACGGTCATGTTCTCGTGATACTTGATCCCATCGGGACCCTGGGTCTGGAACATGGGGGCCTTGTCGCAGCCCGCCAGGCACATCACCGCCTCGACCGTCACCAGGCCGTCGGCGGTGGTCTCGCCGACCTGGATGCCCAGGTTGCCGCACAGTTCCTCCAGGAACTTGTCCGCGCCGCGCAGGGCGCAGGGCAGGTCGGTGCAGACCTGCATGCGGTACTTGCCGGCCTGCTTATCGTGATACAGCGAGTAGAAGCCGACAATGGAGGCCACGTCCGTCTCGGTGATGTCGAGCATGCGGGCAATGTCCTTCAGCGCGTCTTTGGTGACGTAGCCCTCTTCGCGCTGGGCCAGGTACAACAGCGGCATGACCGCCGAGCGTTTATGCTCCGGCGGGTACTTTGTCAGGATCTGATTTACTTCGTTGGGGTATTTTTGCGCCAGGCTCATCGGTCAATATCTCCGAGCACAATGTCGGTGGAAGATAGGATTGCCACCAGGTCAGCCACGAGATGTCCCTTGACCATCTTGGAAATCGGGGACAGGTTGTCGAAGGAAGGCGTGCGCATGTGAACGCGATACGGCTTGGGTCCGCCGTCGCCCTCGATGAAGACACCCAGTTCGCCGCGCGGCGATTCGACCGCGCTGTACACCGACGCCTTGGGAGCCGGGAAACCCTCGGTCCACAACTTGAAGTGGTGGATGAGCGCCTCCATGCTGGCGCCGATCTCGGAGCGTGGCGGCGGGACGAACTTGCGGTTGTCCGAGCGCACCGGGCCGAGCGGCAGTTTGTTCAAGGCCTGCTCGACGATCTTGAGCGATTCGCGCATTTCCTGGATGCGCACCAGGTAGCGGGCGTAGGTGTCGCCTTCGGTATGGACGGGCACGTCGAAGTTGTACTGCTCGTAGCCCATGTATGGGCGGGCCTTGCGCAGGTCCCAGTTGACGCCCGAGGCGCGCAGCATGGGTCCGGTCACGCCGTGGGAGAGGGCGGTGGCCGCGTCCAATTTGCCAATGCCCAGCATACGGTCCAGGAAGAGCGGGTTCCTGGTCAGCAGGGTTTCGTACTCGTCGACACGCTTCGGGAAGATCTTGATGAAATCGCGCACAGCCTTTTCGAATTCCACCGGCACGTCGCGCCACACTCCGCCCGGGCGGAAGTAGGTGGTCATCATGCGCTGGCCGGAGACCAGCTCGAAGATGTCGAGGATCTGCTCGCGCTCGCGGAAGCAGTACAGGAACATGGACATGGCTGCCAGGTCGAGGCCCGAGGTGCCCAGCCAGACCAGGTGCGAGGCAATGCGCTGGAGTTCGGTCAGGACGACGCGCAGGCCCAGGGCGCGCGCCGGCACGTCCAGGTCGACCAGCTTTTCGACCGCCATCACGTAGGCCAGGTTGTTGCCTATCGTGTTCATATAGTCGAGGCGGTCGGTCATCACTTCGGCCTTCTGGTAGGTCTTGGCCTCCATGTTCTTTTCGATGCCGGTGTGCAGGTACCCCACGTCGGGGATGCAGTTGACGACGGTCTCGCCGTCGAGTTCCACCAGCAGGCGCAGCACGCCGTGCGTGGACGGATGCTGGGGGCCCATGTTCAACAGCATGGTCTCGCCCGTGAGCGCGCGCTCCGAGACGAGGTGGCGGTATTGGTCAACAGAGACTTCTTGTAACTGTGTCATGGTTATTCCTTCGCGTACGGCTTGCGCAAATCGATGTCTTCATAATTGAAGCTGAATTGCGGCTCCTCGTACCCAAGCGGAAAATCCTTGCGCAGGGGATGGCCCTCGGAGTCATCCGGGTTCAGGATGCGGCGCGGGTCGGGATGGCCCTCGAACCGGATGCCGAACATGTCGAGCATCTCGCGCTCGCGCCAGTTGGCCGAGTCGTACACCCCGCTCGCGGTCGGGACCGTTGGGTTGTCCCCGTCAACCGGGACGCGCAACTGAAGCGTGACGTTTTGCGCCAGCGAGGATAACTGGTAGATGACGTGAAATCTCGGCGCGGTCTGCGGCCAGTAATCCACGGCCGTCTGCGCCGAGAGCAATTCGAATTGGTGCCGGTCGCGCAGCAGGGTCAGCGCCTCGACGATTTGCGCGGGCTGGACAAAGTAATGCAGCTCGCCGCGAAATTCCTCGAACGCGCCGCCGAACTGGGTTTGCAACGCTTTTACGATGGGTTCAAGTTTTGCTTCCATGCCTTCTCCGCTCTCTGCGCCCTGGGACGCAGGAGGCCGTCTTGTGCGGCGGCCAGAGCCTTTTCCTTATTTGGTTTGGGCCAGGTCTTTGAATTTCTCGGCCTTGACCTTCTCGTGCAGGGTCATCACCCCGTGGATCAGGGCCTCGGGGCGCGGCGGGCAGCCGGCCACGTACACATCGACCGGCACGATCTCGTCCACGCCTTGCAGGATGGCGTAATTATTGAACACGCCGCCGCAGGAGGCGCAGTCGCCCATGGCGATGACCCACTTGGGTTCGGGCATCTGGTCGTACAGGCGGCGCAGCACCGGGGCCATCTTGCGCGAAACGCGCCCGGCCACGATCATCAGGTCCGACTGACGTGGGCTGGCGCGCATCAATTCCATGCCAAAGCGGCTCATGTCATAGCTGGATGACTGGGACGACATCATTTCGATGGCGCAGCAGGCCAGGCCGAAGAGCATCGGCCACATGGCATTGGTGCGGCCCCAGTTGACGACGCTTTCGAGGGTGGTCGTCACCACACCCATGTTGCCGAGTTTTTGTTCTACTCCCATTCCAAGGCTCCTTTCCTCCAGGCGTAAAAATATCCAACCAGTAAGAGCGTGATGAACAAGGCCATCTCCGCCAGGCCGAACCAGCCCAACTGGCGGAAGACCACCGCCCAGGGCAGGAAGAAGACCACTTCGATGTCGAACAGGATGAAGAGCACGGCGATCAGGTAGAAACGCACCGGCATGCGCCGCGTGCCCTCGCCATAAGGGTTCATGCCCGATTCATACGGCATGGACTTGGCTTCCGACTTTTTTTGCGGCCCGAAGATCATCCCCAGGCCAACCGCGATCAGCGCGACCACAGTGGACAATACCAACAGGACAGCGATGGAAATATACTCTTGCAGCATGGTACCTCTTGTGTCCAACCACAACCCATAATCATGATGTCATTCCAAGCCGCTTTAGGGCCTGGAATGACATGTCGGATCGGGTTTTGGCTTGTTTTGGAACGTGAAAAATGCCACGTAGTTCGGTGAAGTATATCATAAAGGCCTTAAACCGGTAAATCCATGTGTTGCATTTCACAAAAATGGAGGATGATGGTCATATAGGCAAATAATAGGGTTTTGGGAATATAAAAGAGGCGCCAATCGAATGACAGCCTCTTCATCAATAATGCTTATGGTTACGGGAGCGGGGACGGCCGTCGGCTTTATCCCAAATAATCCCGCAGTTGGCGGCTCCTGGTGGGATGCCGCAGTTTGCGCAGGGCCTTGGCCTCGATCTGGCGGATGCGTTCGCGGGTGACGTTGAAGTGACGGCTGACCTCTTCGAGGGTGTGATCCTTGCCGTCCATCAGGCCGAAGCGCAGCTCCAGCACCTGGCGTTCGCGGTCCGAGAGCACCGTCAGGGCGCTTTGCACCTGCTCGCGCAGCATGTCGCGGTCGGCGGCGTCCATCGGTTCGAGGGCGTCCTCGTCTTCGATAAAATCGCCCAGGGAACTGGAATCCTCATCTCCCACCGGGCCTTCCAGCGATACCGGTTCCTCCGCCGAGCGCAGGATGCGGTCGACCTTCTTGGTGGCGTATTCCCAATGGCTTTGGACCGTGGGCGGGATCGGCTTGCCTTCGGCCTGGGCCTGGAGGATGACCTGCACCTCCGCGGCGGGCAGGTAGCCGATCTCCAGCGCCAGTTCCTCGTTGGTAGGGTCGCGACCCAGCACCTGGGTCAGGTGACGCTGGGCGCGCAGGATGCGGGTGATGGATTCGAATAGATGCACGGGGATGCGGATGGTGCGGGCCTGTTCGGCAATCGAGCGGTTGATCGACTGGCGAATCCACCAGGTGGCGTAGGTGCTGAATTTGAACCCGCGCCGCGGGTCGAACTTGTGGACCGCGCGCAGCAGGCCCATGTTGCCCTCCTGGATCAAGTCAAGGAAGGAGATGCCGCGCCCGAGGTAACGCTTGGCCACACTGACCACCAGGCGCAGGTTGGCGCGGATGATGGCATGGTTGGCGTCCTCGGCGCAGGCGTAGATGCGCTCCAACTGCTCAGCGAGCCGCTCCTCACCGGGCAGTTTTCGGTAGAGCGTGCGCAGCCCGGGCAGGGCGTGCTTCTTGCGGATGAGGCCCAGCAGCCAGTCGGCATATTCGGCGGGCAGCATGAACAGGTGCAGAAAAACACTGTAGGCCTTGCGCACCATGCTATCCCAGCGCGGGTCGGTGCCCCAGCGTTCGTTGTCGAGGTAGGCGCGCAGGTAGGAGGGGATGGGATCTTCCCAAGCGCGGTGCAGGTTTTGCGCCTCGACCAGCAGCAGGGTCAGGTCGGGCAGGTCGTTCTTCAGGCGCTCGGCATCCTCTTCGAGGCGCTGCCAGGAGGTGACCAATTCCCCCAGCACGGCATGGTAGGCGTCGCACAGGGGGCCTGCGTCGCGGCGGTGCGGGCGTTCGATGTAGGTGCGGATCATGCGGCCGGCTTCGATGCGCGTGGCCAGGCGGAACTCGCTGTCCGAGTCGAGCAGCTTGACCTGGCCGATCTCGCGCAGGTACAGGCGCACCGGGTCCTCGGCCATTTCGGCGACCAGTTCGGGGATGCGCGGCAGTTCGAGCAGGTCTTCCTCGGCCAAGTCTTCCTGTTGGGCCAGGATGCCCTCGTCCGGTTCGACGGCATCCTCCATTTCCAGCTCGAATCCGTTGCCGTCCCCTTCCTCCACCAGCGGAACCACTTCATCGTCCAGCGGGCGGGAATGGGCTGCGGTCTTCTTCTTCCCCGGGTGGGAAGCGGTCTTTGTAGGGGCTGGCTTGCGTTTTGCGGGCATGGACACCTTTGATGAATAAAATTCAGCTCTCTACCGTACAACCCCCACGAGAACGCAGATGAACGCTAAAAAACGCAGACTTTCCAACCATCAATTGGTCATTTGCGGGCGTTGACCGATTTCATGGCGCGGTCCAGGTTGTGCCGCATACGGCTGTATTGCAGGGACAGTTCCTGGTAATCCTTCACGCGCAGGCCGCCCTCCTGCTGCTGCACGTCTTCCATAATGAAACGCAATTGATTGAGGTTCTCTTCGACTGCCAAACGGCGCATCTTGATCACGCTGCGGAACAATTCCTCCAACAAACGGTCATCGACGGGGTCGAGCGTCTCGGTCAGAACCCACAGGTCCTTGGCCAGCCCCAGCAGGTCTTCTGGGATTCTGGCCGCCACGAAGGCATGATGGTCGGCCTCCACCTGTTCGAGCGATTGACGGATGACGCGAAAGAACAACTGGTGGTCAGTATACTCGAAATCTTCGGGGGACAAGGCTGTCAATTCGGCCCCCTCCAGCAGGCGGTCAAGTCGGTAGCACAACTCGGGCTTGCGGAACAGGATGCCCAACGCCTGGGCTTCGATCTTGTGACCCGGGCGCACGGATACTGTCACCGTCGGGGTTGCGGCGGGCTTGGGTTCCGTAGCGCGCGGCTTGCGGCGAATGACCGGAGCGGAGGGCTGGATATTGGCAATCACCCGTTCATCCACGCGCACCAACCGCGCCAGTTTTTGAAGGTAGGTATCCCGGTCGACCGGGTTTTGAATATCCCGAATGAGCGGCAATACCTGCGTAACGATATCGTTCTTTACCTTGTTATCATCCAGGTTGCGCCCCGCCGAGACAGTTGACATGACATGCAAAACAATCGGTTGCGCCTGTTCGACCAATTTGGCCCATTCCGCCTTATCGCGCGCCACCAACTCGTCCGGGTCCAGGTTATCTGGCAAAACTACGACACTGATATTGGCATTGAGGCGGGCTTCATAATTCATGAACCCACGGGCGTCGAAGAATATTTCATTCTGGCGGTCCAACGACTGGCGCGCAGCATCCAGGCCTCGAATGACCGCCTTCTGACCCGCCACATCCGGGTCGAGAGCCAAGACAATATTCTTTGTAAACTTCTTGAGCAGGCGCAGCTGCTCCTCGGTCAGCGCGGTGCCCATGGGCGAGACGACATTCTCGTAGCCGGCCTGGTGCAGGGCGATCACGTCCAGGTAGCCTTCGACAATCACGGCCTGGTCGGCGGCGCGGATGGGCTTGCGGGCGCGGTCGAGACCGTAGAGGATGTGTCCCTTGGTGAAGATGGGCGTCTCGGGTGAATTGAGGAATTTGGGGATGTCCGTCGGGTCGACGATGCGCGCGCCGAAGCCGGCCATGCGTCCGTTCTCGTCGCGGATGGGAATCATGATGCGGTGGCGGAAGCGGTCATAGACGCGTTGAGCGCTGGACGTTGAATGCGACGCCCTGGGCTTGTCGAAGGGTTCGGCGTCGTTCTCGCGCACGGTCAGCAGGCCGGCGTCGATCAGGTCCTGCTGGTTGTAGCCCTTGGCGGTGAAATGTTTGAGGGCCGCATCCCAGCCGCTCGGGGCGTATCCCAGCCCAAAGGTCTCGATGGTGGCGTCGGTCAGCTTGCGCTTGTCGTGCAGGTAGGCCAGCACATCCTTGTTGTTGAACAGGTGGGTGCGGTAGAAGATGAGCGCGTCTTCGAGCAGCTTGCGCAGGTGCTCGTGGGCTTCCTTGACCTGCGGCGTCTCGCGCGGACGAAATTCCTCGACCTGCACCCCGGCGCGGGCCGCCAGTTTCTGGAGCGTCTCCTTGAAGTCCAGCCCTTCGCGCTTCATCACGAACTTGAAGATGTCGCCGCCCTCGTTGCACTGCCCGAAACAACGCCAGGTGCCCGACTCGGGCCAGACCACGAAGGCGGGCGTGTGCTTGTTGTCGTGGAAGGGACAGAATCCCGTATAGTTGCGCCCCGCCTTGCGCAACTTCACGCCGGCCTCGGATACGAGGTCGACGATGTCGATCCTGGCTTTGATCTCGTCGATGGTGGACATGCAGGGGAATTATACCCAGCGCGGCTCCGAATCACCCTTTTCTGGAGGAAAGCGCAATGAACGGCTCCACGAAAGGGCGACCCGTCACTGGACGGGGGTGGGGATCAGGTTCAGCAGGGTGCGCACGCGCAGGTTGAGGCTGGTGTAATCCATCATCCCCAGCTGGGAATAGTTGACATTGCCGTTGGCGTCGATGAAGTAATTCAAGGGGATGGCCTCGCCCGAGTAACTGCGAAACACGCTGCCGGAAGTATCGCTCAGGATCGGGAAGGTCAGGCCGTGCTGGTCGCGGAAGGAGCGTCCCGTCGAGGCGGTTTCGGCCACCTGCACCGCCAGGACGACCAGGCCCTGGTCCTTGTAGGCGGTGTACAGGTCATTCAACGCCGGTATTTCATTGCGGCAATACGGGCACCAGGTGGCCCAGAAGAAGAGCAGCACCGGCTGTCCGCGATAACTGGACAGGCTGACCCGCCCCCCATCCACCGAGTTGAGGGTAAAGTCGATGGACGGGCTGCCAAAGGCCGGGCCGCTGCCGCCGCCCCCGCTCTGGCCGCCCAGCAGGGACAAGGGCGGCAGGGGCGTGAAGGAGGGGATGGGCGTCAGGGTGGGGCGCGGGGTGGCCGTGAGGGTCGGAGTCCAGGTGGGATGCAGGGTGCGGGTTGGGAGCAGGGGCTGGGGCGCGGCCGGGACGACGGGCCGCATGTTCACCAGGACGACCAGGGCCAGCACGGCAAACAGCGCCAGGAGCAGGACCAGTCCCCCCGCCACCACGGGCACCAGCCAGGCCGGCTGCCTGGAGGGGGCGCGCCGCGCAGCGGGACGGGGCGCGGATGGAGCCGACGGCAGGGGGCTGCGCGCGGCAGGCGGCGGCGCAAATTCAGGCGCGGACGCGGGCGGCGGCGACAGCTTTTGCTGCAACTTTTCGAGACGGGCGCGGGCCGGGGCGTAGCCGGGGTCGATGTCCAGCACGCGCTCCATGCAGTCGATCTGCTGGCGCTGGTCGGTCACCGCAAGGCTCAGCATCCACCAGCCGCGCGCCGAGCGTGGATACTGCTGCACGAAATCCAGCAACACAGGCAGGGCGGCGCGGCGGTCGCCCTCCCGCAACAGGCTTTCAGCATAGCGAAGTAAATCACCACCCGGTATGTTCACGATCTTGCTCCTTCTTCTCTATCGCAGCCTGCCGTGCAGGCGTTAAAAACCTTCCAGTTTGCCCAGGTCGGCCAATCCATCCGAGAGATGCGCCACCCGCCCGACCAGCGCCAGGCGGTTGGATTTGACGGCGGGATCCTCGGCCATCACCAGCACCTTGTCGAAGAAGGCGTTGATGGCGGGGAGCAGCGCCACGACGGCACTCAAGAACTCGTCCACGGCGTTGAACGTCGAGGGGTGAAGGTTGACCGCTGCATACAAGCCCTTCTCCTCCGCCTCGACCAATTTGCCCGCATCCACCGTCTGCGGTCCAGCGTCTGCCGCCTGACTTCGCAGGATGCGCACACAGCGCGCGAAGCCGGGCAGAATGGAGGACCAGTCCTCGCGCGCCACCCAGGCCTGGAGCTGCTTCACCGCGCGGGCCGCGGCGGCCGGGTTGGCCGATTGCGCCGCGAGAACGGCATCCACCACGTCGTATTTGTAGCCCGCATCCTTCAAGGCCACCGAGAGGCGTCCCGCCAGGAAATCGAGAATCTGCTGCTGCGCCTCAGGCTTGACCTCGATGGGCTGGGTTTTGGCCGACTGCTTGACGGCGGCGACCAGGTCGAAGTCCACATCGTGCTCGACCAGCGGCTGGACGATGCCGATGGCGGCGCGGCGCAGGCCGAAGGGGTCCTTCGCGCCGGTGGGAGCCAGTCCCGCCGCGAACAAGCCGACGAGGGAGTCGAGACGGTCGGCCAATGCCACCACCAGCCCGATCTGACTCTGCGGAACAGTCTGATACTGTTCGCTGATGGCCTGCGCCACCTCGGCGGATTCGCCGCTGCGCAGGGCGTACTCGCCGCCGATGATGCCCTGCAGGGAGGTCATCTCGGTCACCATCTGCGTGGCGAGATCAGCCTTCGAGAGATACACGGCGCGCGCCACGGCCTTGATCAGCATCAGTTCCTTGTAGCCCAGCAGCGCAGAAATTTCCGCGCCGAGTTTCAACATGCGGTCGGATTTATCGAGCATCGAACCGAGCCTGGTGTGGAAGGTCAACGCCGCGAGTTTCGGGCGGTACTCCTCCAACTTGAGCTTGACGTCCTCGCGCACGAAGAAATTCGCATCCGCGAAGCGCGCGCCGAGCACGTGCTCGTTGCCCTGGCGGACGATGTCGGTGTGCAGGTCGTCGCCGTTGCGGATGGCGATGAAATGCGGGAGTAGGGGCGCAGCATGCTGCGCCCCTACCTTGCGGACAGGGAAATATCTTTGATGCTTCTTCATCACCGAAATGAGCACATCACGAGGAAGCGCAAGGAATTCTTCATTGAATCCGCCCATCACCGCCGTGGGCATTTCGATGAGATTGGTGACTTCGTTCAACAGGGGCGACTCATGAGTCGCCCCTACGTAATCGAAAATGGCTTCGCCGCCGAGCAGGGCTGCGGCTTGATTGACCTGCTCCACGATGGAGGCTTTGCGTTCTTCCTTATCGAGCAGGATGCCTGCTGCGCGGATGACGTCGAAATATTGGTCAGCGGATGGGATGGTGATCTCGGGTGAATCATACGGACGCAGGCCGCGGGTCACATTGCCCGAGACGACACCCGCATACTCGAACGGGATGACCAGGTCGCCGAGCAGGGCCACATACCAGCGGATGGGACGCGAGAAAGCCACGCCCGAATCGTTCCAGCGCATGGACTTGTCGAACTTGATGCTTTCGACGAGTTTGGGCAGCGCGTCGGCCAGCACCTCGGGGGTGGGCCGCCCCTTCTGTTGGACGACGGCAAAGACGTACCTGCCTCCGCCCTCTTCGCGGACTTGCAGGTCCTCCGCGCGGACGTTGTTCTTTTTGGCGAAACCCTGCGCGGCAGGGGTGTAGGTCGAGATATTATCTCGACCCACGACAATAGCCTTATCCGCGGGCGGACCCTTGACCAGGTCCTCGCGGTCGGGCTGATTCGGGGCGAGGGAGTCCACGGAAACCACAATCCGCCGCGGGGTGGTGAAGATGCGGACATCGCCGTGGTCAATGCGCAATTCATCCAAGATAGACGGGATACGAGTTACGAGGTACGAGTTGGCAGCATCCACATCCGAGGCGGGGAGTTCTTCAACACCAATTTCCAAAATAAAGGTCGAAGGTCGAAGAGCCTGCCCTGAGCTTGTCGAAGGGTCGAAAGTCGCGGGCAGTGCTTGACCTTTGACTTTTGACTTTTGACTTTCCTTCAACAACGGATACTCTAAAGATTTCCGCTGTTCGCTGTATCCCACCGCCACGCCCTTGGCCAGTTCACGAATTCTTCTAAAAAACGCCTGGCGTTCAGCCACGCTGATCGCGCCGCGCGCATCCAGGATGTTGAAGGTGTGCGAGCATTTCAACACGTAATCGTGCGCGGGAACGAACAGCCCCTCGGCCAGGCAGATGTCAGCTTCGGCGGAGTACAAGTCGTACATCTGGCGGGCGCGCTGCACATCCGCAATCTCATAATAGTATTTGGCATGTTCGTACTCTTCGCGGCGGAAGATTTCACCATAAGCAACGCCCGCGCCATATTCCTCGCTCCAGATGGCTTTGGCATTGTTGAGCGCAATCAGGATGCGTTCCAATCCGTAGGTGATTTCCACCGAGACGGGATCGAGCGCCACGCCGCCCATCTGCTGGAAGTAGGTGAACTGCGTGATCTCCTGCCCGTCCAGCCAGACCTCCCAGCCCAGGCCCCAGGCGGAGATGGCGGGCTGTTCCCAGTTGTCCTCCACGAAGCGGATGTCGTGCTGGCGCGGGTCGATGCCCAGCGCCTTGAGCGACTCGAGGTACAGTTCCTGCGGGTTACCCGGGTCGGGCTTGAGGATGACCTGGAACTGGGTGTGCTTTTGCAGGCGGTTGGGATTCTCGCCGTAGCGCCCGTCATCCGGGCGGACCGACGGCTCGACGTAGGCCACATTCCACGGCTCAGGCCCGAGCACGCGCAGGAAGGTGTTGGGATTCATCGTCCCCGCGCCGACCTGGGTGTAGTAGGGCTGGGTGATCAGACAGCCGTGGTCAGCCCAAAATTGTTGGAGTTTGAGAATGATTTCTTGGAAGGAGGAAGACATGGGAATCAGTGTCCAGTTTTCAGGGATCAGTTTTTTGGTTGCGGGGGATTATAACTGATGAAAAGGCGATGGACGCTTTGTCAGCAATTCCAAATCTGAAAATCGTTTTGAAAGAAAAACGCGCTTTTGAACAAGTTACCCTGCTGGTAGTGCTCATTCGAAAGCAGGAAAACGTCAAATTCCGTTTCCGAGCAGCCAAATCAGCTTGATTTCATGCAAGGCTGTTTTAGATTTGGAATTGCTGACGCTTTGTACTTCGCTCAAAGGTGAAAGTCAATTATTTTTTGAGGAGCAATTATCCACGTTTTTGACTCACGCCAAAGTTTTTTTACTTGTCACCTTGTAGCAGGCGTTATTTCATTAGAAGTCCAGGCTGCTGTTATGTTTTTTAGTCCGCTGCCATCTGGACGAATACGAAGAATATCCCAGTCGCCGCCTTCCACTGAGGCAAAGTAAATCCATTGCCCATCGGAAGACCAAACGGGAGTAACCTTTCTAATCCATTCAGGGGTTACTTTGTCGTTCCAGGTGGTCTGATAAATTCTATTGACGCTGCCGCTGTGAAGGTTCGAAACACATAGCTGTCCCTCGTCACAGGAGAAAGCGGCTTGGGAACCATCCGGTGAAAACATTGCAAGAACGCCATTGGTCCCCAGGTTAATTATGCCTGATGAATATGGGGAGGTGGGAAAGCCGTAGGTCAGTATATAGGTTTCGTTGGAACTAATTATTATTTCGACCACAAAAGAGGAGGAATCACCCAGCCAGGATGTGTAAACGGCTAATTTTCCGTAGGAACGAAAATCCGGCTGATATAGGATTTTCCCGCTATTCACGTTTGCTACGTGGATATCTGCATACCCACCAGACATGGCGGTGTATGCCAGGTATTGCCCATTGGGCGAGCAGCGCGGCACCCCCAGGTAATCAGCATTTTCAGGGTGATCCCAGGCATAGGGCTGTCCATTTTCGTCATATACGTAGACCCATTGTCTATTGCCGTTATTCGGGTTTTCAGACGCTTCCACCGCCAGTAGATCGCCGCAGAAGGTAGGCCCGGTGGTTTGGTTATATCCCGGGGGATTCTCGTATTCCTGATATTGCGCCGAGTCGTTGGAATTTACAATAACAGGATGTAATTGTCCAACCGTATCGCCCCTGTCAGATACAAACGCCAAGTCATAAGCCCAAGTAAAAGATGTAGGCGATGCGGTTTCAGTAGGGATTTCAGTGGGTATTTTGCTCGGCACTGATGTGTTCGTCGGCAAAGGGGCTTTGGTCTGCGAGGGGGTAAGAACCAGGGTGGCCGTCGGTTCGGGAGTGCGCGAGAACACTCCCCGCAACAAGGGTGAACTGATAAGCGCAACGCACAAGATTCCCACCAGTCCGATCACTACGACGACAATGGCTGTGTTTGGCTTGATTCTCTTTGGCTGGGCCAGCCTTTTGGCGTTTTTTTCCCTTTCCAATTTATCCGCATCCAAACGCGCCCTGGCAATCGCATCACGGTCTGCCTGTGCTTTGACAGCTTTTTGCTGCTCCAGTTCCTCCGCATCCAGGCGGGCTTTCTCGATGGCGTCTCGTTCTGCCTTGTCACGAGCGGCTTTTGCAGCAGCCTCGAGGTCTGCCTGCTCTTTGGCGGCTTTTTGTCGCTCCAATTCCTCCGCATCCAAACGGGCTTTCTTGATGGCGTCTTGCTCCGCCTTGTCACGAGCGGCTTTTGCAACGGCTTCACGGTCTGCCTGCGCTTTGGCGGCTTTTTGTCGCTCCAATTCCTCCGCATTCAAACGGGCTTTCTCGATGACGTCTCGTTCTGCCTGGTCACGGGCGGCTTTTGCAGCAGATTCACGATCTGCCTGCTCTTTGGCGGCTTTTTGTCGCTCTTGTTCTTCCGCATCCAGGCGGGCTTTCTCAAGGGCATCTTGCTCCGCTTTCAGGCGGGCATCATCATCGGTACCTGCCTGCTTGATTTTTGGTCGGGAAACGGGTGTCCCCCCGCCCTTGCGCTGACGCAACTCCGCGCCGATCTTCTCTGCGCGAATACGCAGCGCCCTCATCAATAGTTGGAACCCGTTGCTTTCGAACAAGTCCACCCAATGCCATTTGCTCAGGCTTTCAAGAGAGTCGCATTCCTCCAGCCGCGCGGGGATGATGAATATCTCGCCCTCGGGCTTCTCCATCGCGGTATCGAGGGCAATCCGCACCTCTTTTTGCCGAAAGCCTGCCTGGTTGAACTGCTTGGACAGGCATACCACCACAACATCGCTCTCGCGCACCGCCTTGCGAATCTCATACTCCCAATCCTGGCCTGGGAGCAGTTTTTCCTTGTCGAGCCACACGTCCACGCCTTCGCGCTTGAGGCGCGCATACAACGCGCGGACAGGTTCACGGTCCGCGTGGGCGTGGCAGAGGAAGACTTTCAGGGGGCGTTTATCCATAAGGATGAGGGATGAATGATGAAAGTTTAGACAGGTCAATAACGTGATGTTGTAGCCAATCAGTAAAAGCGACTCGATCCACTTTTCCAGATGCGACGCCGAGAATAACTTCAACTTGTTCGTCCACCTGTGCGGATATTTCATAGCCATTGAGCAGGAGGAAAGTTTCCATTGCGGCATGACCAGCGCGTTTATTACCGTCCATAAATGGATGATTTTGAATCAAGGAAAACCCAAGAGCCGAGACTTTTTCCACAATCGTTGGATACAACTCGTCACCGTTAAATGTCATACGTGGTTGGGCAACCGCCGACTCCAGCGCGCCAAGATCGCGAATCCCCACTCCGCCACCTGATTGTTTCATCACCTGGCTGTAAATTTCCAATACTTCTCCCACCGTCAAATAACGCATTTATGCCAGCCGTTTGTATAACTCTGCGTTTTTGGTTAAAACCTGTTCCACCACTTTTTGAAAATCATCCAGCGGACGGGTTAATAACTCTTCCAAACTGGCGCGTACCAATTCTTCAGGCGCAACGCGGAAACGCTCTGCAAGCTCTTGCAGCTTCTTCACTCGTTCGTCGGGTAATGTAATGGTAAATGTAGTCATAAGTTGCCTGCTTTCTCTTATGAGCAAATTATACTCGCGCGCACAGCCTTGCGGATTTCCATTTCCCAATCTGGCAGGTTGAGCCTGTCGAAACCCTGACCTGGGAGCAGTTTTTCCTTGTCGAGCCACACGTCCACGCCCTCGCGCTTGAGGCGCGCATACAACGCGCGGACAGGTTCACGGTCCGCGTGGGCGTGGCAGAGAAAGACTTTCAATGGTCGTTTGGTTTCGGGCATCAGGCGTCCCACCGAGCAGAATTAACAAAATTATACGGCAAAATTTCCAAAACTAATGCTATACTTTTACCATATACAAACAAAAAGAGTGGACAGAATGGATAAATATTTACTCCCTGAAGATGATGGTTTACCAACTCGGCCTTCTGGAGCCTGGGCAAAAGACAAGGTCTTCTATCTGGAAAAATACATAAACACGTTCGAAACTTCCATGCAAGGGAAACCCTGGAGAAGGCGGATTTACATCGATCTTTTTTCCGGGCCAGGCAAATGCGCCATAAAAGACGGGCATGGGTATTTTTTAGGTTCCCCGCTAATTTCATTAAACACACTACATCCTTTTACAGACTATTATTTCGTTGACAAGGAAAGTGAAAATATTGAAGCATTGAAAGAAAGGAGTAAAGCAACCCAAGTCAACCAAAACAAAATCCATTTTTCAATTGGAGATTCCAATGAAAAGGTATTGGAAATAGTAAACGAAATCAAAAGGATAGACAGTGAATTTATTTATGGGGTCTGGCCATCATTAAATCTTGCTTTCCTTGATCCAGAAGGTTTTGAGCTCTCGTGGAATACTGTTTCCACATTGGCAACAGTAAACAGGATGGATTTGATCATTCACTATTCGCAACAAGGGGTAAAGAGAATGGCAGATAGGGCTCTCATGTCGAATAAAGAAACTGCCATTGACAAGTTCTTTGGTGATACGGAATGGAGAAAAGTTTATAAAGAGTGCAAAGATGATCCAGCGGGGATACATCGACCGTTAATCGATTATTACAAATCGAAATTAAAAGCCCTTGGATATATTGAAGTCAAAGACGACGAGGAAGTTTGGGCGGAGCCTTTGATGAAAAATCGAAAGAATGCACCACTTTATCGTTTACTATTTGCAAGTAAAAATCCGCTTGGAGTAAAGTTTTGGAAAGATGTCACAAAAGTAGGCGCTGACGGACAAATGCCGTTGTGGAAGTAGAACAAACATGCTACTATTAAGTAGATTTTATTGGTAAAACTACAAGGAGGCAGAAATGGCTGAACACTCCGGAATTGAGTGGACCGAATCCACTTGGAATCCTTTAACAGGCTGTACCAAGATCAGCCCTGGCTGCAAGCATTGCTATGCCGAGCGCATGGCGAAGCGTTTGCAGGCCATGGGGCAGGCCAATTACGTCAACGGCTTCAAACTGTCCCTGCATGAAAATGCGATGGAAAAGCCGCTCGAATGGAAGAAGCCGCAGGTCATCTTCGTCAACTCGATGAGCGACCTGTTCCACAAGGACGTCCCGGTCGAGTTCGTGCTGGAGATCTTCGATGTCATGCGCCGCGCGCACTGGCACACCTTCCAGGTGCTGACCAAGCGCGCCGAACGGCTGGAGGAACTCAGTCCAAAAATCGACTGGCCTGAGAATGTGTGGATGGGCGTCAGCGTGGAGAACCAGGATTACACCTTCCGCATCGACCATTTGCGGCGGACGGGCGCAAAAACGAAATTCCTGTCGCTGGAGCCGCTGCTGGGTCCGCTGCATAAGTTAAATTTGGCGGGCATTCAGTGGGCCATCGTCGGCGGCGAGTCGGGGCCTGGGGCGCGTCCACTCGACCCCGCCTGGGTAACCGACCTCCGCGACCAGTGCCTGCGGGCGCGCGTCCCGTTTTTCTTCAAGCAGTGGGGCGGGGTGCAGAAGAAGAAGGCGGGCCGCATCCTCGAAGGCCGCACGTGGGACGAGATGCCAGGAAATTGGGTCAGGGCATAAATGAAAAGCCAGTCCGTGTTGGGCTGGCTCTTTGATCAGAGTAAGTTTTCCAATTCAGGGATCAGAGGCGGCAAGTCGTTTTGGACGGTATCCCACATCAGCTTTTCGTCCACTTTGAAATAGACATGCACAATGCGATTCCGCATGGCGCGCATAAGAGACCAGGGGATTGAGGTGAATTTTTCTTCAATTTCATCTGGGATTTGACTCGCTGCTTCACCAATAATGATGAAATTCATTTCAACGGCGCGTATGGATTTATCATCCTCTTTGAAGGTTTCATAATCCATGCCGCGTGTAAATTGCTGGATTTCGGCAATCGCGTCGAGAATATCGCGAATACGATCCCGCCAGTCTCTAGGTGACACGGATCAACTCCCGCATGACGCGTTCCTTCATGTATGGTTTCAAGCTGTCGGGAGTTCCCAGGTCCACGGAACAGCCGAGTAATTTTTCAAGATAATCCTGCAAGGCGAACAGGCCGAAATACCCAACAGGACGGTTGAACTCCACGAGCAAATCCACGTCGCTGGTCGATGTGGATTCGTTCCTTGCCACCGAACCAAACAGCGACAAGGATTTGACGCCAAATGTAGCCATCAATTCAGCGTTTTTTTGCTGCAAGGTCTGGAGAACAACTTCCTGTTTCATATCGCTATTATAACCCGCAACACAGCCCATCTCATGCGCTCGACCCCGCCTGGGTGACCGACCTCCGCGACCAATGCCTGCGGGCGCGAGTCCCGTTTTTCTTCAAGCAGTGGGGCGGGGTGCAGAAGAAGAAGGCGGGCAGAATCCTCGAAGGCCGAACGTGGGATGAGATGCCAAAAGGATTTGGTTGGGCCAATGTATAACGTACAACCTGTTGTAGGGACGACTGGGCTTGTAGGGGCGACTGGGCCAGTCGCCCCTACAGACCTGCCGCCCCTACAGACCTGCCGCCCCTGCAATTTATTTCGAATGGGGGTTTTCTTTGTCCTCCGCCCAGCGTGACGGATTGGCCTCAATGTAGCGGGTGATACGGTCCATTTCGCCTTCGTCGCGGATGATGCGTTCATGGTAGTTCCGCTGCCAGACGGGACGTCCCGACACGTTTTGCAACCCGTTGATCCGTTTCGTCACGATGGATTTGAATTGTCCGATCACCGCGCCTAATGAACCCGATTGCAATGTTGTGGACGATGCAGGGGCGACCCGACGGGTCGCCCCTGCATTTACATCATTCACCACGTTATCCGTGAATGTCAAAATCCCATGGATATGGTTTGGCATAATGACGAATGCACCCAATACCACCCTTGGGCGGATAAACGCCGTCCGTTCCCATTCCTCACGGACAATTCCGCCGAAATCATTCAACACCATTACCCCATTCACCACATCCCCAAACAATGTCTCGCGCCGCCAGGTGACGATCGTCACGAAATATGCGCCTGCCTGGGAATAATCATATCCCCGCAAACGAATGGAGCGACGTTGGTGTAGATTTGGATCGAAGGTTGGCATTGTTGTTTCCCGCAAAATTATAAACGATGTGTAGGGGCGAGGCGCTGCCTCGCCCCCACCATTCATCACAACGGAATCGAAAACGAGAACGTGCTGCCCTGGCCCTGGCCGGGGCTGTCGGCGCGGACAGCGCCGCCGTGGGCTTCGACGATGGCCCTGGCGATGGACAGTCCCAGGCCGGTGCCGCCGGTTTCGCGCGCGCGGGATTTGTCGGCGCGGTAGAACCGGTCGAACACGGAGGCCAGCTCGGTCGGCGTCAGGCCGTCGCCCGAATCCTGGATGCTGACCGTCATCCCGCGGGCGTCCATCCGCGCGCGGATGAGGATGCGTCCCTCCTGCGGCGTGTGGCGGATGGCGTTGCCCAGCAGGTTGAACAGCACCTGCCGAATGCGGATGGAATCCACGCCCGCCTCCAACGGGGAGGTGGGTTCGTATTCCATTCGAATTTGTTTCTCGGCTGACAGCGGTTCGAGGGCCTGCATCACGTCGAGGATCAAGGCGTTGAGATCGGTTGGCGTTTTCTCCAACAGCAACTGCCCCGACTCGGCCAGCGAAATCTCGCGCAGGTCGTTGACCAGGCGGATCAGGTGGCGGGTCTGTTCATAGAGATTGGCCGCCTCGCTCTCGTCGAGCGCGTACACGTGATCGAGCACGGCGCGCAGGTTGCCCTCCAGCACGGTCAGCGGCGTGCGCAACTCGTGGGAGACATCCGCCACCAGGTTGCGGCGCGACTGCTCCGCCTGCTGCAGGTCGGCCGCCATTTTGTTGAAGGCCTCGGCGAGTTCGATCATCTCCCGGCTGCCCCGGGCCGGCACGCGGATATCCAGCTCGCCTTTGCCGAGCCGCTTGGCCGCCTGCGATAACTTGCTGATGGGGTGAACGATCACCTGGGCAATGCCCACCCCGCCGACCAACCCCACCCCCAGCGAGAAAACCATAAAATTCAACAAGCGCCTTTGAATTTCGGCAGGCGCCTCAAAGATGGGGGATTGGGACGGAACCTCATGGTTGTCGAAGGTGATGGACAGGAATTGCAGGAAGAACATCAGGAACAACACCCCACTGATCATCAAACCAAGCCGCACCCACAGACGATTCATGACAACTCTCCTGCCAGTTTGTATCCCACGCCGTACATGGTCTGGATGTAGGTCGGGTGATCGGGGTCGGGTTCGATCTTGCGGCGCAGGTTGCGGATGTGCGTATCCAGCGCGCGGCCCATGCCTTCGTAGGCATAGCCCAGGGCCTTCTCCAGGAGTTCGTCGCGCGTCAGCGTGTAGCCCGGGTGGGACAGGAACACTTCGAGCAGGTTGAACTCGGTGCGCGTCAGCTCCACGGGGGCCGAGTCCACCGACAGGGCGCGCTGGTCGAGGTCGAGTCTCAACGCGCCGTGAACCAGGATGCGCGGCGCGGCCTGCGGGGATCGATCCAGTTTGATGCGCCGCAGCAGCGACTTGACCCGCGCCACGACCTCGTGCGCGTTGAACGGCTTGGTGATGTAATCGTCCGCGCCCAACTCCAGGCCGACGATCTTGTCGGTGTCCTCCACGCGGGCGGTGAGCATGATGACGGGCGTGGCGGCCAGGGCGCGGTCGGCGCGCAGGATCTGGGTCACCTCCCAGCCGCTGCGGTTGGGCATCATCAGGTCGAGGATCACCAGGTCGGGGCGTTCGCGGCGGATTTGATGCAGGGCCATTTCGCCATCATAGGCGGTCAGGGCCTGGAAGCCCGATGCTTCGAGATAGGAAGACAGGACTTTGACAATCGAGCGGTCATCGTCCACGACAAGGATTCTTTGCGTCATGCGGCCTCTTTTTCACCGCCCATCTTAGCACACCATTCTCGAGAAAATCTGAAGAAATTGCCTTCCGCACACAGGAAATGCTCAAATTACCTTGAGATTTCCTTCAGAATCGTTTGCCATAATACGGGCAACACCACGAGAAGCAGAAACCATTCAACCTTGCGAAGGTTATCGCTGCCTCCAGGCCTGTTGCCGCAAACCAACCTTCGCAAGGTTGGCTGAATAGGTATAAAAAACCAATCATCGAAAAAGGAGCTAGAATGAATCACAAAAGCATGTCCATATTTCTCTTGATGACGCTGGCGCTCTCCGTCCTGTCGGGCTGCGCCGCCCCATCGACAACCGCCCCCACGGCAGTGGCCTCGTCCACTGCCGCCACGACCACGGAAGGAAACCCCATGGATCCCGCCAAGGATGATGCCTATGCCGAAGCGTTGACCTTCGACAACTCGGCCTGGAACTACGACGCCGACAACGATGTCTACTGGCAAATCGGCGTGCAATACGCCGCCACGCCCGAGACGACCGACTACGAGACCCTGGGCATCTACGTGCCCGGCGTCTACATGACCGCCACCGCCAACGGCGACGGCACCTACACCGCCGCGATCAACGAGGCGGGCACGCTCAACGGCTTCACCGCCAAAACCGCCCCGATCGTGTTCCCGGTCAACACGGGCGGATATGCCGCCCAGAAGGCCCCCACTGCCTACAGCTATGACGGGCTGTCCAGCTACCTGGGCGCGGGCTTCATCTACGTCTATGCCGGCGCGCGCGGCAAGGAAAACGGCTACGATGCCGGCGGCAACCTGGCCTACAGCGGCGGCGCGCCCTGGGGCGTGACCGACTTCAAGGCCGCGATCCGCTACGTCCGCTATAACAAGGCTATTTTGCCCGGCAGCACCGACAGCATCTTTGTCTTCGGCATGAGCGGCGGCGGCGCGCAAAGCACATTGATCGGCGCCACCGGCGACAGCGAACTGTATTTCCCGTACCTTGAGTCCATCCAGGCCGCCATGTACGACGCGGACGGACAATACATCAGCGACGCGGTCAACGGCGTGATGGCCTGGTGCCCGATCACCAGCCTCGACTATGCCAATGCAGCCTACGAATGGAACATGGGTCAGTACTCGACCGAAGGCACGCGCGCCGACGGCACCTTCACCTCGGCCCTGTCCAAAGACCTGGCGACGGCTTATGCGGAATACATCAACGCGCTGGGCATCCAGGATGAAAACGGCAATGTCCTCACCCTCGAACCATCCGATGCCGACGTTTATGCCTCGGGCAGCTACTACGACTACCTGATGCAGACCATCGAGACCTCCCTGAACAATTTCCTGGCCGATACCACCTTCCCGTACACGGAAACTGCCGGTGGATTCGGCGGCCCCGGTGATTTTCACCCGGATGGCGGTTTTGCGGGTGGCGCGCCCGAGGGCGGAACCCCGCCGGCCGGCATGATGCCCGGCGGTGACAAATCCCCGGCGGATGCAACCGCCACCACCTATCAGACCGTGCAGGAATAC
>JBMOMS010000151.1:0-40147 GCA_049324895.1 Chloroflexota bacterium | reverse complement strand
TTGATTTTCCACAAGATCCCCTGTCGCCGCTACGTGCGGAAGACCACCTCCTCGCGGTGGAAGAGCCAGACGGCCAGGGCCAACATCAGGCCCGCGTACAGCGCCGAGGAGAGGAACATGACCGTCAGCGAGGCGGGGTCGACCTTGTTGCTGAGCAGGTCGCGCATCGACAGGATCGTGCCGAAGACGGGCAGGCCGTAATGCCACAGCTTGGGCACGTATTCATCCAGGAAGAAGGCCACAAAGATGATCAGGCCCGAGAACAGGCTGAGCGGGGTCAGGTAGGTGGTGGCCTCCTCGTCGTTGCGCGCCCAGGCCGAAACCAGCAGTTGCAGCGCCGCGCCGAACAGGATGATCAGGAAGGGCGCCAGCAGGAAGAGCAGGATCGCCAGCGGCTGGAGGTTGTATCCGCCGGTCAGCATTTCCGCGGCGGGAGTGGAGGGGGCCGCGGGGGAAGCGCCCGACTCGGCGGAGGCCAGGAGCTTGTCCATCGGCAGGCTGCGCACCAGGACGAGCACCAACAGCGTCCCCGCGACAGCCATCGAGAGAACCATGCTGAACAAGTTGAGGAACACACTGACCAGCACCGCCAGCAGTTTGGCAAACACCAATTGGAAACGGCTGACCGTGGTGAACAGCACGGGTTCGAGGGTCATTTTTTTCTTCTCGCCCGCCACGGTGGAGATGGCAATCGGCATGCCCGCGCTCAGCCCCATGGAAATGATGATGCCCGGGATGATCAGCCCCAGCATGGAGCCGGCCGTCTCGGTGGCAGTGGCGGCGTTCTGCATTTCGATCTGCAACGGGTTCAGGAATTCGTCCGAGAGGCCGCTTTCGGACAGGCGCGCGGTCATCAGTTCCTGGCCGTACTCCTCCAGGGCCAGGCTCAGGCGCGAGGAGGTGACGTCCATCGAGCGGCGCAAGTCGCTGATCAGGGTCAGTTCCACTGTCCCGCCGCCCGCCAGTTGCTCTGCATAATCGGGGGGAATGATCAACCCGGCGGCGTATTCCTTGTCCCGCACCAGGGACTCCACATCCTCGACCGCGAAGGCTTCGATATCGTGCTCTTCCATGAGATAGGCGATCAACTCGGGGGCATACTCCATGCCCTGCACGGGAATGGTCAGATCCTCCGCCGTCTGTTCGACCACGCGGGTGAGCAGGAAGGCATACGGACCCACGAACAGAACCGGGAAGAGGATGAACGAGGAAACCAGCATCCACAGGAAGCGGCGGCGGTCACGGACGATGTCGATGAATTCCTTGCTGAAGACGACCCAGATGACCTTCATGAGACCACCTCCACATCCTGGCGACCGAGCAGCGCAAGGAAGGCGTCTTCGAGGTTGGCCTGGCCGCTGCGTTCGCACAGGGCGGCGGGCGAGCCTTCGGCCACCACCTTGCCGGCGTCCAGCAGGATCAGGCGGTCGCACAGGCGCTCGGCCTCGCTGAGGATGTGCGTGGAGATGATGATGCAGCGTCCCCGCTGGTGGCTGTCGGTGATCATCCTGCGCACCTGGCGGGCGCTCATCACGTCCAGGCCGCTGGTGGGTTCGTCGAGCAGCAGGTGCTGGGGGTCGTGAATCAAGGTGCGCGCCAGGGCCACCTTCTGGCTCATGCCCTTCGAGAAGCGCTTGCACTCGCGGTCGGCGTACTCCTGCATTTCGAGCATGGCGATCAACTCGTCGATGCGGCGTTCGAGGGCGGGTCCGTTCATGCCGTAGAAGATGCCAAACATGCGCAGGTGCTCGCGCGGCGTGAAGCGTTCGTACAAACCCCAATACTCGGGCAGGATGCCGATGGTTCCGCGCACCTGGTTGGCCTGGGTGCGCACGTCATATCCGCCCACGCGCGCCGTGCCCCGGATCGGCCGCAGCATGGTGGCCAGCAGGCGCATGATGGTGGTCTTGCCCGCGCCGTTCGGGCCGAGCAGCCCCACCACCTCGCCGTCATTGACGCGGAAGGAAACCCCGTCCACGGCGGTGATCTTCTTGAATAATTTCTGGCGGAAGTGTTTGGTCAGGTTCTCTACCTCGATCATCGTAACCCCTTTCTCAAAGATGAACGTGCCGGCGCGACGAGGGGATTATACCAATTCGGGCCTGCAAAAAAACACCCCGAAGGGCTGCTTCGGGGCGGGGAAAGGGACGAAGGTCTATTTGCGTTTTCGGAGGAACCACCAGACCGCGGCCACAATGACGGCCACCACCAGGAGGCCGCCCCAGGTGGGGAAGGCCGTGGACTGCGGCTCGGGCGCGGGCGTCTCGACGGGGGCGCTCGTGGCCGTCGACGCGGGCTGGGTGGGCGTGGCAGGCGGAATGGGCGTAGCCGTCGGCGTCTTCGTGGCGGTCGGCGCAGGAGTCGGCAGGACCGGCGTGGGCGCAGGGTCGAATTGGGCGTTCACGTCCGCCCGCTCGGGCTGAACCCAATCCCCGGGCGCGAAGACATCCAGCATGGCGTTCGAGATGATGAAGCCTTCGTTGGTACCGAGCTGGGTCTTTGCCTGGCGCAGGTCGAAGATGAAGATTCCATTTTCCCCCATCACCTGGGCGCCATCTGCGCTGACAAACAGGGCGGTATCCCGGTTCAACCCGAGGGTCAACAGGCCGGGGTGATTATAGGCCAGCGAGAACAGGCGTCCAAAACGATTGTCGGCCAGCGCCTGGGGTTCGAGAGTCACATTCAACCATGCCAGGCCGGGCTGGATGGTGGTGCGCCCCTGCCAGAACGATTTTTGTGTGGCCAACTCGGCGTCTTCCGAATCGTTGGGGGTGGGGCCGTGCGCGGAATAGAAGGCGCCAAAGACGGGCATGGCGGCGTTATCGGCCATGACGGGCTTGCCCGAGAGCCAGAAATCCTTGAGCGGGGCCAGCGCCGCGGTGTTGACCCTGGACTGGTCGCTGCCGATGACCAACACGCCGGTCACGTCCGCGGGGATGGCGATGGGCGCGTCACCCACCACGATGGACTGGACGGTCATGCCCAGGCCGTCGGTGTATTTTTTGATGGCGGTCTCGGCGGAGCGTCCCGAGGGATAACCCGTGGCGACGATCAGGATGTTCGGCCCGGCCAGTTCCTTGAATTTCTTCAGGATGGGACTGTCGGCCAGCGTTTCGAGGATGTCGCCGCCCAGGAGCAGCGGCCCCGCGCCCCCGGGCAGGCTGAGCGTTTCGAAGGAACGCTCCCACACTGCGGGCGGATTCGCGATGGATGAGCTGCGCGTGTTGAGGTCGTAGGTCACATCGCCGGGCGAGAGCAGGTTGACCACCACGTTGCGGATGCTGAGGATGGGCGTGCGATTGGGGTCGACGCTGACGTACTTGACCGCATCGGCAGAGTGGTAGGTCTCGGCATCCAGCACGGTTACAGTGTACAAGCCGAAGACGTCGCGCAGGACTTCGCTGTCTGCAATGACACCGGTGTAAGCGTCCACGCCCACACCCACATGCGGTACGCCCGGCTGCGAGATGGCGTTCAAGAGACGCCCAAGCCGTCCGCGCTGGTGGAAGTGCTGGTCGAGAACCGCGTGCTGCAGGCCAAAGGTCAAGCCGTGTTTTTCGGGGGCGGCCCACATGTCGGTGGCGCCAAAGAAGAGGGAATTGTCCGCGCCAAAATTGGGGTTGTAATTGGCCAGCATGAACTTCGACTGCATTCCGCCGCCCGCGCTGGTGCCGCCCACGATGACGCCCTGGTTGTGCAATTCCTCCAGCCGCGTTTCGAGGGGCGTGCCCATGATGACCTGCATGCCCACCATCTGGTCGCCGCCCAGGATGAAGATGGCGGTCAGGTCGTCGGTAAACAGGGCCAGGTTGGCCGGGTCCTGCGCATCCGTCTGGGTGAAGATCGGGGCCAGGACGGCTTCACAGCTCACCCCGTCTGAAGCCGCGCGGAGGCAGGCCTCCTCGATCTGGAAGCGGCGTTCCTCGGCATCCCGCAAGTTGGTGGCGCGTTCCCCTTCGGTGATGGAAAAGGCATTGGTCGAATAGGTGGGCGCGAGCACCAGGATCTTGACGAGGCCATCCGTGGCGTTGGCGACGGCAGCCTGCGAGAACCCGGCGTACACGTCGGAGTAGCCGCCGCCCATGGGCAGGAGCAGGCCCGGCTTGGCCTGGGCTGAGGTACCCATTGGGACAGCCAGGATCAAAGTCAGTAAAATCAACAGGGTGGCGAGGCGGGTTTTCATTGGAAAGACTCCTTCTTTCTTTGCCCTTCGACTGCGCTCCTTGTTTCACTCGTCGCTCCGCTCAGGGCGTAATCTTTTTAACATTCCGCCGCCGGGGACGGCGGCGGAAGCGGGGTTATCCAGGCAAGGTGCTATTTTTTTATGATGTGGCGCGGGTCGAGCGCATCGCGCAGGCCGTCGCCGAGGTAGTTGATGGCAATCACCACAATGAAGATCATCAGGCCCGGGAAGATGGCCGTCCACGGGGCGGTGGTCATCTGGTTTTGGGTGTTGGAGAGCATGTTGCCCCAGGTGGGGGTCGGGAGCTGCACACCGAAGCCGAGGTACGACAGGCCGCTCTCGCTGATGATGGCGCCCGCCAGACCGAGCGTGGCCGAGACGATGATCGGGCTGGCGATATTGGGGAAGATGCGGCGGAAGAGGATGCGCGCATCCGAGCCGCCCAGGGCGCGGGTGGCCAGCACGAATTCACGTTCGCGCAGTTCCAGCGTGGAGGCGCGCACCAGGCGGGCTGTGCCGGTCCACGAAAGGATGCCAATGATGAAGGCAATCGGCGCAAAGGAACCGGCCTGCAGGTTGGGCAGGTCGAGCGAACGCAGGAACATGCCCATCGCGATCAACACGAACAGGCGCGGAATCGACATGAAGATCTCGGTGATGCGCATCAGAATGGAGTCGATCCAGCCGCCGTAATAGCCGGAGGCGAGCCCCACCAGCGCGCCCACAAAGATGGAAATCGCCATCGAAAGCAAGCCGACGGTGAGTGAAACGCGCCCGCCGTACAGGACGCGCGTCCACATGTCGCGGCCCAGGTCGTCGGTGCCCATCCAATGTTCTGCGGAGGGAGGCTGGAAGCGATTCTTCAAATCCTGTTTCATCGGGTCGCTGGTCGACAGCATGGGCGCAAAGATGACCAGCAGGGTAATCACCAGAGTTACGATGGCCCCCAAAAGAGCCATCTGATGCTTTTTGAAACGCCGCCAGAAAAAGTACAGCAGGGATTCCTGGCTGCGCGAGGGGGCTGGTTTGATCGCGGAAAGGATGTTGTGAGTCATGAGATTCGTTGCCTGGAGTCAGCAGATGAAGCAGTATCCTACGAGAGGCGTATCCGCGGGTCGAGCGAGGCATACACCACATCGACCAGCAGGCTGGAAAGGATGACCAGGGCGCTGTAGATCATGAGCACGGCCATCACCACCGGGTAATCCGTTTTGAGCGCGGCGTTGAAATACAGGCGGCCAATTCCCGGCCAGGCAAACATCGTTTCGGTAAAGAGCGCGCCGCCAAACAGGGCCGGCAGGTCCAGGCCGATCAAGGTCACCAGCGGAATGAGCGAGTTGCGCAGGGCGTGTTTATAGATCACCAGCGTCTCGCGCAGGCCCTTGGCGCGCGCCGTGCGGACGTAGTCTTCGTGGATCACGTCCAGCATCGAGGAGCGCATATACCGCATGTACCCGGCCGCCGAGACAAAGGCCAGCATGGTGACCGGCAGGATGAGGTGCTCGATGCGGTCGACCAGCGAAAAGGGCTTGCCAAGCGTGGCCATGCCCGAACCTGGCAGCAGCGGGCGCCCGTCGGCGCCCTTGAGGGTCACAGCAAAAACAATGATGAGTAAAAGTCCAAACCAAAAGACCGGCAGGGATTGGCCAGCAAAGGCGATCGTGGTGGTGACATGATCGAACCAGGTATATTGTTTGAGGGCCGAGAGAATGCCAAGCGGGATCGCGATCAGCAAAGTCACGACCATCATTACACCCATCAGCAACAGGGTATTGGGCAGGCGTTCGGCAATCTCGGTCATGGCCGGGCGCTTGGATACAAACGAATTTCCCCAATCTCCCATCACGGCATTCCCAAGCCATTTGGCATACCGCACCGGCACCGGGTCATCCAGGCCATATTTGGCCTTGATGCGCGCCAGGTCTTCCGGGGACATATCCGGGTTTTCAGAGTATGCGGACATGATCCCACCAGGCACAGCACTAATCAAACCAAAAAGCATGATGCTGATCACGAATAAGGTAAAAACAGCCTGGGCAAGCCGACGAAGGATGTAATTGGCCATGCTTTTTCCATTCTGCCCCCCTCCCGTGGAATGGGAGAGGGGCAGGCTAAGAATGGTTATCTTTCGACTACGGCTTCAGCCACCAATCCTGGGAATTGATGGTGAAATCGAGGTAGCTGGAGGAGACGCGGAAGTTCTGCAAGCTGATGCGATAGCCATTGATGATCAGGCGCTCGTACAGGAACACACGCGGCAGGTCCTTGTTGATTTGCTCGGCGACTTTACAATACAGTTCCTTGCGGGCATTCACATCGGTGGTCATGGAGGCATCGTCGATCCAGGCATCCACGTCGGGATTGCTGTAGCGCGAGAAGTTGTTGCCGGCGCCGTCGTTGTCCTTAACCGGGATGCGGGCGGAGTGGTAATTACTGAACAGGTTGCTGTCAGGGTCGTTGCCGGGACCGGTGGTGTAGAGCAGGATGTCGAACTTGCCGTGCTTGCGCATACCGTCAGAGTCCCAGCCGGCAAAGAGCACGTCCGAGGGCACATTGTCGATCACCAGTTCGATACCAACAGCCTTGAACATCTCAACCAACACCTGTTCGGTTTGCTCGCGCAGTTGGTTGCCGGTAGTAGTAGCAATCTTGAGGCTCATGCGCACGCCATCCTTCTCACGGATGCCATCGCCGCCCATGACCCAGCCAGCCTCATCGAGCAGGGCGTTCGCCTTGGCAACGCTGAATTCACTGGCCGGCTGCAAGCATGCGAACGTTCCAGTCGGCAGCACGGTCGAACCGACCTTCACGTTGCCGTATAGCAGGTTGTCCACAATGCTCTGCTTGTCGATGGCGTACTGAATGGCCTGGCGCACGCGCAGATCGCTCAGGATCGGGTGCGGGTTGGCGGTCGCGTCGGCCGGGGCGTCAACAGCCGGGTCGGCCAGGTTGAAGGCCAGCAATTCATTTTCACCGGAACCATAATAACCGCCGGCATACGTGACCCCATCCATCTGGGCCAAGGTCGGGAAGTCGGCTTCGGTCAGGTCCCACAGGGTGGTAATTTCGCCGGTGCCGAGCAACTGGATGCCCACCTCACGCGAGGGCAGAATTTTGATAATCACGTTGTCCAGGTAGGGCTTGCCTTCTTCGCGATAGTTCGGGTTTTTGGCAAGAGTGATGTGATCGCCTGCCTGCCATTCCTCGACAATCCAGGGGCCGGTGCCAATCGGGGCGCGGTTGAATTCCCAACTATCCAGAGAGGCAATATCGCCAGCCGCGCGCGGAATGATGTAGCTGAACATGTTCAGGTAGGGGGCGTACACCGCGGCCATGGTGACCACCACGGTCAGGTCATCCGGGCATTCGATGGAATCGATATCGCTGTAGCCGGAGGTGCTGGCACCGGAGAGATCGGAGGTGATGACATCCTTGGTGAACTGGACGTCCGCACAGGTCAGCGGGTCGCCGTTCGAGAACTTCAGATCCGGCTTGATCTTATAGGTGATGACCAGGCCGTCATCGCTGACTTCGGGCAGGGCTTCGGCCAGGACCGGCACATAACTGCCTTCGACATCGAAACCAACCAAGCCTTCCATGAAAAAGGATGAGAGTACGTCATCGATCGTGGCAGAGGCCAGCACGGGGTTGAATGTGCTTGGTTCCTGCGCGGTACCAACGATGACCACACCTCCCATCACGGGGGCGTTCGGGTCAACAGGCGCTTCGGTGGTCATGGGTTCCGCGGCAACAACCGGTTTGGTCGCAACGGGATCCCCGGGCGCAGCCGTCGGCATGGATTCAGGGGTGCTGCAGGCAGCCAGCACGAACGTTGCCACGATCAACACAGCAAGGGTTGTCTTCAAAAACTTCATTTTCTTCTTCTCCTTTTTAGGTCTTGTGCTCCTAATCGGTCAGGAGCTGTTTTTGCGGGAGGGCCGCGGTGTGCGTCCGCCCGTCATACACACTGTTCCTGGTCAACACATGCACCACCAGGTTGGATACAGCCACCGCGCCCCCGTTTTCAATTTCCGCGATGTCCGTGTCCGTGACCTGGAAGCCGTCCACGATCGTGACCGCCCCCGAGCCGACCACCATTAAACGCGCATCGTCCTCCACGATGGCGGCGGTGTCCTCGTCGATGCCCACGCCGACGATACCCGGATGCGAAGAGACGGCGTAGATCAGGCGTCCCAGGCGGTCGCGCTGGCGAAAGTGCTGGTCGAATACGAATCTGTCTGTAAATCCCAGCCCCGCCGAAAACTGGACAATGCGCTCGCGCGGAGTTGGCCCGCCCCTGCCGTAGGCGATCATGGTCTTCGAGAGGATCGAGGCTCCCGCGCTGGTGCCGCCGACGATACAGCCGCGGCGATAGGCTGCCTGCAATTCCGCTTCGAGCGGCGTCCCGCCGATGATCGTCGCAATGCGCATCTGCGTGCCGCCCGAGAAGAAGATGCCCGTGGCCTTGCGCAGCAGCTTGATTTGTTCGCTCGTGCCAGCCTCGGCGCGCACGCGAAACTCCAGCGAGACAGCCTCCTTCGCGCCAAAGTCCTTGAACATTTCCGCATACTCGAAGCCCGTGTCGCGCCGCGCCGATGCCTGCGGCAGGATCAGGATGCGCGCCTTCTTCCCGCCCGCGCGGCGCAGGAATTCCATCAACACGGCGGGATCCTTGCGCTCATCGAGCGCGCCGCCCATGGGCATCAACGTGGTCGTCATGCCGTCACCTTGAGCGATTCGATCAAGTGGCTGGCCGCCGAGAGAATGTGAACCTTCATGGCCTCGCCCGCGCGTTTCCCATCGCGGGCTTCGAGGGCCGCCACAAGGGCGCGGTGCTCCAACTGATCCTGCTCATCGCGTTGGGGCAGGGGCTGGCGCGCGGTGCCGGCGAAGTTGCCGATCAGCATGGTGGGGAAGGCCTCCCACATCTGCGTCAGGGTGCGAATCAAATATTCGCGGCGGCTGATGTGGAAGATCATCTCGTGAAAATTGCGATTGACCTTGCGATATTGGGCGATCTGCTCCGGCGGCAGGGACTCCATCTCCGCCAGCATGGCTTTCAGCAAGGCAATGTCCGCCTCGCTGATATATTCCGCGGCCTTCTCGGCGGCGCGGCTTTCGAGGAAAGCGCGCTGTTCGTACAAATCCTCGATGTCTTCGACCGAGAGCGCCACCACGCGCACCCCGCGATAGGGCACATGCTCGATCAACCCCTCCGCGGCCAGTTCCTTGAGCGCCTCGCGCACGGGCATCTGGCTGACGCCCAATTCCTGGGCCACCCGTTCCTGGCGCAGCCATTCGCCCGGCTTGAAGCGGCCATCGAGGATGGCTGCGCGAAGCTGGTCGGCCACGAGTTTGCGTAATTGGCGGTGAGAAGAGAGTTCATCCATAATGGGGTTGACCTGATATTAGATATTATATCTAATATCAGAATAACACATTTCATCAACCCGAGTCAAGCACCCCCACGATTTTTTAAGGAAGTCCGCTTTGGGGGCATGTCATGGAGTCTCGAAGTTCTACTTTGGGCAAATACGCCAGTAGACCTTGCGCACTCCAAATCACCTGGGTATTGAGAGAATATTGTGTTTTTGGTTAAAATGCCCCCATGCAAATCGACATTCTGATCCTCGGCGGCGGACCCGCGGGACTCTCCACCGCCCTGCACCTGGCGCGGGACTACCCAGCCCTGACGCCCCGCATCCTGGTCCTGGAAAAGGAGCATTATCCCCGCCCCAAGCTGTGCGCCGGCGGCCTGGTCATCGACGCGGAAATCATCCTCGAACGCCTCGGCCTGGACCTGCGCGAGGTGCCGCACGTGAATGTCCCCGCGGCGCACTTCGATTTCGCAGGCCGCGGATTGACAGTGCGCGTGCCGGGGCGTCACACCCTGCGCATCATCCGCCGCGATGAGTTCGATGCCTGGCTGGCGCAAAAGGCCAGGACGGCAGGCATCCAAATTCTGGAAGGGGTGCAGGTCAAAAAGGTGATCCCAGCGCTGGACAGCGTCACCGTGGAGACCGATCAGGGTGAATTCCACGCGCAGGTTGTCGTCGGCGCGGACGGGTCGAACGGGGTGACGCGGCGCTGCGTATGGCCGAATGCACCCGTCTCCACGGCGCGGGTATTGGAGGTGTTGACCCCCTCCCTGCCTCCCCTAAATGCTTCGAAGTTGGGAGGACGGGAGGGAGCCTATTTCGACTTCTTCCCCGTCCCGGACAACATTGCCGGCTACGTGTGGGATTTCCCCACCCAGGTCAAGGGCCAGCCGATGCGCTGTTGGGGCGTCTACGACACGAACCTGCTGGCAAACGATAAACGTCCCCCACTCAAACAGCCGTTGGCTGAAGAGATGGCGCGCCACGGCTTCGACCTGGATGAGTACGAGTTGAAGGGGCATCCCATCCGCTGGTTCGAGCCGACACATCCCCTGTCCGCACCGCGCGTGCTGCTGGCCGGCGACGCCGCCGGGGCGGATCCCATTTTCGGCGAGGGCATCAGCATGGCGCTGGGCTACGGCTGCGTGGCGGCGCGGGAAATCGGCGCGGCCTTTCGGCGCGGGGATTTCTCCTTTGGCGGGTACAGGCGCAGGGTCCTGTGGAGCGGGCTGGGACAAACCCTGGTGGCGCGCTGGTTCATCGCGCAGATTGTCTACCTCCTCAAATGGAAATGGTTCCAGGTTCTGTTGTGGCGCTGGCTCAAGCCCGTCGTGATCCTGGTGGCCTGGGTCTTCGTGTTGAATTGGGGCCGTCGACTTTAGAAACTACTAACAGTTTCGACATCCCGCGGCTTCATCCACTATAATTCGTTTTCATAGCTTATGGGCTACGCAGACCTGCACATCCACAGCACCTACTCCCCCGACTCGGCCACCACGGTCCGCGCCATCCTCAAACAGGCGGCGGACTCGGAACTGGACGTGATTGCAGTGACGGACCACGACGAGATTCGCGGCTCGCTGGAAGCGCGCGACCTGGCGCCGCAGTACGGGATCGAGTCGATCCCGGGCGTGGAGGTCTCGACCGCCGAGGGGCACGTCATTGGGTTGTTCATCGAGGCCATGCCGCCGGTGGGCGCGTCGCTGCACGATACGCTGGTCTTCATCGGCAGGCACGGCGGCGCGGCCATCATTCCGCACCCGTTCACCAACCTGCCGGGCAGCCTCAGCATGGAGTCGGTGCTCAAGGCGCTGACTTCCCCGGCCACCAAGAGCATTGTGCGCGGCATCGAGACGCACAACCTGGGCACCATGTCCTTCAACGGGGTGGCGCAGAAGTTGTCCATCTACCTGCCGCTGGCCAGGATCGGGGCAAGCGACTCGCATGTGTACTGGACCATCGGCCACGCCCGCACCGAATTCCCCGGGCGCACCGCTGCCGAATTCCGCGAGGCATTGAATCGCAACAAGACCACGCCGATCCTGGATGAGGACAAGTTCACGCCCAAGATCTTCCTGAGCTGGTTCCGCTACATGATCCTGCGCAAGTTCGGTTACGCCACCGATACCCATTCGGCGGCGCAGCCGATCAACACCCAGCGCATGACCAAATCCTTCCTGATGAAAATGAAGAAGAAATAGAGACGGCGCGCCAAACCTTCATCAAAATTTTCCAGGTTGTTAAAGCCGGCATAATCCGCGCTTAACAGCCTTTTTTTATACTCAGGGGGAAAAGAGGAAACCATGGGTCTTGCTGATTTACACGTTCACACCACCTACAGTTGGGACGGGACCATGACCCCCGCCGCAGCTTTACAAGCGGCCTCCCTGGCCGGACTTGACGTAATCGCCATCACAGACCACGATGAAATCCGCGGCGCGTATGCGGCGCAGGAATTGGCCGGCAAATATGGCGTGGAAGTGATCCCGGGCATCGAGATCAACACCGCGGATGGACATCTCCTGGCCTTGTTCGTGCATGAATTGGTCCCGGCCGGCCTGTCCCTGCGCGAGACTCTCGACCGCATCGGCGCCCAGGGCGGGCTGGCGATTGCCGCCCATCCCGCCGCACCGCTGACGCCCAGCCTGGGATTCGAGGCGCTCAGGCAGGCTCTGGCCGATCCCGACGCGCGCAAGGTGCTGCACGGCATCGAAGTCTACAACGGCGGCCTGCCCTATCGCCGCGGCAACGCCAGGGTCAAGGCCTTTGCCGGCAGCCTGCGCCATCCCCTGGCGTGGGTGGGCAACAGCGACGCGCACTACTTCTGGGCCATCGGCCTGGGCGTGACGCATTTCCCCGGGCAGACCGCGGCCGGGCTGCGCGAAGCCCTGGTTGAACGCAAAACCAGCGCCCACGGCCCCAGCGGCATCCTGACACTCTCCCCCATCGCCGGCTGGATCGGGCATTACCTGCTCCGCAAACTGGGCTGGGTGACTTCGCACGCGGTTCCGCAAAAATCCTTCGGCCTGTCGCGCCAGTTCTTTACGTCCTAATTCAGCGCCTGCCGTTTCCGAACGAAACAGGCAGGCGCATTAACTATGCCATCTTCGACCAGCGCTGTTTGGTAAAGGGAATCCCCCGCTCGGACAACCAGGTTTCGATCTCGTCCAGGCTCGTCCAGTGTCCCAGGTCGGCCAGGGCTTGCAGGATGCAAAACAGACGCTCGTCGGGGACTTCGCCGCAGGTATCACTGAACCCGCCGAAGGCTTGTTCCAGATGGCGGTACACCCCGGGCTTGTGTGCGGAGCGGATAACGAGGGTATCGTCCACTTCGCCGCCGGGATCCGCTCCCAGCGCAAAATACTCATCGCCCTCGTCGAAGACAAGTGAATCATCCAACCCCAGGCAGGCGGTCAGGGTATGGAGTTTGGCGGCATCCCGCCGGCGGACGAAGACGACTTCGCGCATACGTTCCCCTTTAAGTTCGAATGGATTTGATGAAACCCGGTGTGTTCAGCTCGCGTTCGAGCAGGTGTGTAAAATAGCCCTGCATGAGCGTCTCCAGCTCCCTGCGGGTGTCGGCGTCGGGATGGGCGCGCTGGGCCTCGCGATAGGCGCTGCGCTGGAAATGCCGCAGATACTTGAGCGCCTCGATGGAAATTTTGCGCAGACCCTTCAAGCCCTCGCCGCAGCGCGGACAGATGACACCGCCCGCGCCGAAGGAAAAGAACTGGTCTTCAGGCAGGATCTCGCGTCCACAGTTGACGCATTCGAACAACTGCGGGCGGAAGCCCAGGAAATCCAGCAGGCGCATCTCATAGTAGCGCACCGGCAGCCAGGCGTCGGCCTCGACTGCCAGGCGGGAGAGGGTTTCGGTCAGGAGGCGGTAGAGGGACGGGACCGCGATCTCCTCGTTCGGAACGAAGCGGTCGAGTAATTCGATCACGTAGGAGGCCTGGCCCATGCGCCCCAGGTCTTCGCGCAGGGGCGGGTAGGCCTCGATCATCTCGGCCTGGGTCACGATCAACAGGTCGCGTCCGCGGGCCAGTTGGAGTTTGACGCGCGTGAACGGCTCCAGGTGTCCCGCCTTGCGCGAGTTGATCTTGCGCGCTCCCTTGGCGAGCGCCCGCAGCTTGCCCTGTTCGCGCGTATACAGCGTGAGCAGTCGGTCGGCCTCCCCCCAGTCGCTGTGGCGCAGGACGACGGCCTCGGCGCGGAGCGAGCGGAAATCGTCCACGGCTACCCGGGCAGGTGCTTGGGGGTGAACGCCTCGGGCAGCAGGTCCGAGACGGTCATCTCTTGATGCAGGACGCCCTCCCCATCGGCAATCAGCACCACGATGTCCAGCCCAAACTCGGCCAGCACCTGGCGGCAGGCTCCACACGGCGACCCGCCGTTGTCGGTGACGACCGCAATGGCGTCGAACTCGCGCTCACCCTCCGAGACGGCCTTGAAGACCGCCGTCCGTTCGGCGCACATGGTGGTGGGATAGGCGGCGCTTTCCACGTTGACGCCGGTAAAGATGCGCCCGCTCGTGGAGCGCAGGGCCGCACCCACGCGGTAATGGGAGTAAGGCACGTAGGCATTCCTGCGAATATCGTTGGCGAGTTGGATCAGGCGTTGGCGTTCCTGATCGGTCAGGGGGTTGGTCATGGGGTTTCCTTCGAAGGATTACATGATACGGAGTGCAGGCTTCAGCCTGCATGTTCAAGGAAATGCGAACTGAAATCCGCATTCCAAAAGAACTTATTTTTTCTTGTGTTCCAGTTTCCTGATTGCGCGGGCAGGCACGCCCACCACCAGCGTGTCGGCGGGAACATCCTTGGTCACGACCGAACCCGCCCCGGTGCGCGCGCCGTCGCCGAGCTTGAGCGGGGCCACCAGCATCGTATCCGAACCGATGAAGACGCCCTCGCCAATGGTGGTGGCATGTTTCTTCTCGCCGTCGTAATTGCAGGTGATGGTGCCCGCGCCGATATTGGTCTCGGACCCGATGTCGGCGTTGCCGATGTACGAGAAGTGACCCATCTTGACGCCGTCGTGCAGGTACGAGTCTTTGACCTCGCCAAAGTTACCCATGTGGACGTGGTTGCCCAGGTGCGCGCCTTTGCGCAGGCGGGCAAAGGGTCCCATATCCACATCGTCTTCGAGCCAGGCTCCTTCCAGGTCAGCGGCCAGCACCTTGCAGCGGTTCCCGATCCTGGAATTGCGAATGATGGTATTCGGCCCAACGACGCTGCCCTCGCCGATCTCGGTCTGGCCTTGCAGGAAAGTGTTGGGCATGATGGTGGTATCGCGGCCAATCGTAACACCGGCGTCGATGTAGGTCGCGGCAGGATCGACCAGGGTCACACCGTTGAGCATGTGCATTCGGTTGATGCGCCGGCGCATGGCAGCCTCGACCTCCGCCAGGTGAACGCGGGTGTTGACACCGATGGTCTCTTCGAGATTATCCATTACCGTGGCAAGCACAGGCAATCCATCCTGCACGGCCAGTTCCACTGTGTCGGTCAGGTAATATTCGCCCTTGGGGGAAAGCGGGATGCGGCGCAGGGCCTCCCACAGCCAGTTTGCCTCGAAGCAGTAGCCGCCCACATTCAATTCCTGGATGCGCTTCTGCTCCTCGGTGGCGACGTGGTCCTCCACGATGGCGGCCACGCTGCCGTCTTCCTTGCGGACGATGCGCCCAAATCCGCGCGGATCGTCGGCCACCACGGTCAGCATGGAGATGGGGCCGGGGTTGGCCTTCTGCATCTCGACCAGGGCCTGCAGGGTCTCGCCGCGCAGCAGGGGCATGTCTCCATAACACACGACCACCAGGTCGGTATGGCCCTTGAGCAGCGCCTCGGCCTGCATCACGGCGTGGCCGGTGCCCAGTTGCGGTTCCTGCAACACGGCGTGGGCCTGGTCGCCCAGGAACTTCGTCACCGCCTCGGCTCCGTGCCCGACCACCACCACGGGAGTCTCGGTGGTGGCGCTGCGAATGGCCGCCAGCGCGTGCCAGATCATCGGCCGGCCGGCCAGCGGGTGCAGCACCTTGGGCAGGTTGGACTTCATGCGTGTGCCCTGCCCGGCGGCGAGCAGGATGGCTGTAATTTTCATATTCGTCTCCTCTCCCCACTCCTGGAAGGAGCGGGGCTGGGGGTGATAAAAAATAAAACAGGTTCACGCCCGCGGGGGGCCGTGAGACCTGTTTAGAGAAAAAGCCCCGCATACGCGGGAAAAACTGGCTGGGGCACCTGGACTCGAACCAAGATCCACAGCTCCAAAGGCTGGTGTGCTGCCGTTGCACCATGCCCCAGTGCGGGCAAGATTGTATCACAGGCTGGACGGGCGGGCAATACGATTACTCTTCGTCGGGCATCAGCCCAAGCTGGCGGGCCTGGTCGTAGGAGATCACATCCGGGTTGGTGGAGGCATTGCCGTGTTTTTCGGCGGCCTGTCCCCAGAATTCATCCAACTCGTCGGTCTTCATCTTTTTTAGCCCGGCCTGTTTGAGGATGTTGGTAAATTCGGTCATGGTGGGCGGCTCGACGTAGGTGGGAATCTTCGCGGCCTCGAAGGCTTGCTCCGTTTCCAGCAGGTCACCGGCGGGGGAGGGGTCGGAAACGCCCAGGTGCCGCAGCGATTTATCCACCTCATCCCGCAGGGCCAGCATGGACATGATCGTCTCCAACACCCGCTCGCGGTTGGCCAGTCCCTGGCCCGCCAGAAGGAGCGCATAGGTGGGGTTGACGGGAATGAACAACAGGTCCTGTTCACCGCTGCTGAAGACGTGATAATTTTCGAGTTGTTCCTGGTGAATGAACTTGGAGACCTTCAATCCCGCGCTGAAGATGGCCATCAACGCGGAAAGCAGGGATACTTCCATGCTGCTGTCGTACAACTCGCCGGCGCGGGCCAGCACGCGGGCGCGGTCGCTGATCAGGAAGACCGCCTGGGCGCCCACGTCCTGTCTGAAGTTGGCCAGCAGGTCCGAGACGCGGCTCTGGCTGGGCGAGGATTTCTCCACATTCTCGGGGGGGAAGATGGTGCGCACCAGGCCGAGGCTGCGTTCGACCGCATCCAGGAAATCGGCCATGGAGATGGGCTTGTCGAAGATGGCAAAGGCCCCGGCGTTGAGGATCTGGTCGCGCGCCTTGCGGTCGGTCATGCCGGTGATCAGGATCACCTTGACCTCGGGGTTGCGCGCGCGGATCTTGTGCATCAGTTCGATGCCGTTCATGCCGGGCAGCAGGTAGTCGGCCACCAGCAGGTCCACGCGGCGGCGCGACGATTCGAGCAGGGCCTCCTCACCGGAGGGCGCCTCAATGATGGCAAGCTCGTGCCCGATACTGTTCAGGGCGGAACGCAGCAGGCGCAGGATATCGCGCTGGTCGTCGACCAGGAGGATTGTGGCGGCCATGGCTTGCCTCGCTTACTTGACCATCCAACAGGCAACAAAGTGACCGGGCTGCGCTTCGCGGAACTCGGGTTCCTGTTCGCCGCAGATTTTGTCTGCGATGGGGCAGCGCGGATGGAAGCGGCAGCCCTGGGGCGGGTTGAGCGGACTGGGCACATCGCCTTTAAGGATGGTGCGCTGTCGTTTCAACTTGGGGTTCGGCACGGGAATGGCCGTCATCAGGGCCTTGGTGTAGGGGTGCAGCGGGTTGCGATACAGTTCCTCGCGGCCGGTCAGTTCCACCATCTTGCCCAGGTACATCACCGCCACGCGGTCCGAGATGTGCTCGACCACGCTCAGGTTGTGCGCCACGAACAGGTAGGTAAGGCCGAATTCCTTTTGCAGGTCTTTGAGGATGTTCAACACCTGCGACTGGATCGACACATCCAGGGCCGAAACCGGCTCGTCGCAGACGATGAACTTGGGGCGCAGGGCCAGGGCGCGGGCGATGCCAATGCGCTGGCGCTGTCCGCCCGAGAATTCGTGCGGGTAGCGGCGGGCGTGATAGTCTTCGAGGCCCACCTTCTTGAGCGTATCGAGCATCATGTCGAAGCGCTCGCGGGGTGAGCCGATGTTGTGGATGTGCAGGCCCTCCATGACCGATTCGCCGATGGGCACGCGCGGATCGAGCGAGGCGTAGGGGTCCTGAAAGATGATCTGCATGTCGCGGCGGACGCGCTTGAGGTCGCCGCCACGCAGTTTGAGCACGTCCTTGCCGTCGAACTGCACCGACCCGGCCGTGGGTTCGATCAAGCGCAGCATCGAACGCCCAATGGTGGTCTTGCCGCAGCCGGATTCACCCACCAGGCCGAGGGTCTCGCCGGTCTTCACGGTAAAAGAAACGTCATCGACGGCCTTGACCCAGTTCACGATACGCTGCATCAACCCGGCGCGCACGGGGAAAAATTTCGTCAGGTGATTTACTTGAACCAGGTCCTGCGCCTGGGTGGCTGTTGCTTGGTTGCTCATCTTTGCATTCTCCAGCGGGTTAGCGTGCATTCAACGGAGCCTTGTGTTGACGCGCCCCATCGTTGACGTGCAGCCAGCAGCGGACCAGGTGGCCGGGCCTGACCTCGGCCAGTTCGGGCTTCACTTCGGTGCAGATCTTCAGCCCGAATTGCTCGCGGGCGGCACAGCGCGGCGCAAAACGGCAGCCGGGCGGCAGGTTGACCAGGTTGGGCACCGAGCCGGGGATGACCTCCAGGCGTTCCTTGATCTCGCCCAGCACGGGGATCGAACCGATCAGGCCCTGGGTGTAGGGGTGCAGGGGCTGCTCGAAGAGCGCATCCACGTCGGTCTGTTCCACGATCTCACCCGCGTACATGACGGCCACGCGCTCGGCCATCTCGGCGATCACGCCCAGGTCGTGGGTGATGAGGATGACCGCAGTGCCCATCTTCTCGCGCAGGTCGCGCATCAGGTCGAGGATCTGCGCCTGGATGGTGACGTCCAGCGCGGTGGTCGGTTCGTCGGCGATCAAGACCTCGGGCACACAGGCCAGGGCCATGGCGATCATCACGCGCTGAGCCATGCCACCCGAAAGCTCATGCGGGTAGGATTCGGCGCGGCGTTCGGCGTCGGGGATGCCCACCATTTTGAGCAGTTCCACGGCGCGCGCGCGCCCGGCCTCTTTGCCGAAATCCTGGTGGATGTTCAGCACTTCGGCGATCTGGTCGCTGACCTTGAAGACGGGGTTGAGGGCCGTCTGCGGCTGCTGAAAGATCATCGAGATGCGGTTGCCGCGCACCTTGATCATTTCACTCTCGGGAAGTTCGAGCAGGTTTCGCCCGTCCAGGAGAATCTCGCCCTCCAATATCTTGCCGGGCGGCGCAATCAGGCGCATGATCGAAAGCGAGGTGACGCTCTTGCCACAGCCCGATTCGCCCACCAGGCCGAGCACCTCGCCTGGATACACATCGAAGTTGACGCCATCCACGGCGCGCACCAGGCCGTCCTCGGTGTTGAAATACGTTTTAAGTTGTTTGACTTCCAGCAGCGGTTTTTTGTCTGTCCTGGTCACGGAGAACTCCTGATTCTTGAATGACGCGCTCATTATACTGCGAGTCTCAGCAAACTTTAACCCGTCAGGGCGCGGGAATCGCCAGGACGGGCGCGCCATACAGGCCAGACAGGCCGTTGAGTACGCTTCCAAAGGGATAGGCCACCTGGCGGCGCCCGTCGAAGCCCTGGCGCAGGTAGAGCGGGATGAAGGGCAGGTCTTCCAGCAGGACCGTCTGGAGCATGCGGGCGGCCCCCCGAGCGGCATCCAGGTCGGCGGAGCCGCGCAGGGTCAGGCAGGCGGAGGTTATTTTTTCATCGACATAGCCGAACGGCCCATCCTGCCCGAACCATTCGCACAGGTAGCCGGGGTGTTCGCTCAACTGCCAGCCGAGGATGGCCAGGTCGTATTCGCCGCTGCTGTACACGGCGTAACGCAGCGCCGCGCTGTCCACCTCCTGGCGCACCAGGGGGATGCCCAGGCTGCGGGCCTGCGTTTCGATGTAGACGCCCGCGTTGGCGCGCCACAGGTCGTACTCAGGGGTGGTGGTCAGGAGGACGGCGGGGGGAAAGTCCGACCCATCGGGGAGTTTCAGCCCGGCCCCGGCCTGCTCGGGCGTCGGCTCCTGCGCCCAGGTGTAACCCGCCTCCTTGAGCAGGCGCGCCGCCTCGCGGATTCTCCCGGCTGAGGATTGCCCGGCGCAGGCCAGGCGGGGTTCGCCTTCCTGCCACGGCCCGGGCAGAAGGAAGCCGTCGTAGGCCCATTCCTGGCCGGAGAGCATGGCCTGCTTGTCGAGCAGGCAGGCCAGCGCCGTCCGCAGCGCGCGCCCGGACCAACCCTGGCTGCGCGGATTGAAAACCAGGAAGCGGGCGCTGCTGGTCGGGTGGGACGGGGCGTTCGCCTCCTGGCCGGCGCCGGATGCGCTGAGAAGCACATTCGCATCCGACTGCGCGAGGGCCTGGTTGGCCTCTGCGAAACCATCGTACAGTGTGTACACGGCGCGGTCGTAATTGGGTGCCTCGAAGGGATAAAGCGGGTTCGCCTCGCGCGTGAAGGTGTTCCCGTCGCGGCGCGCGCGCAGGAAGGGGCCAAAGGTCGGCTCGCCCTCATCGTCCAGCGCAAAGAGCGCGGCGCGCGCGGCGGCCAGGGCGGCGTCGTACTCGTCCTGCGCCCTGGACAGCTTCTGATGCACCGAATTGAGGTCGTTCTGGTTGCGGGTGATGCGCGCGGTCAGGGAGGCGGCATCCGCCGACCCCGGCACGGCGACCTGCAGCTGGGCGTTATCCACATCGATGTAGGATTGCAATTCCGCCGCGCGGGCTTTCAACTCGTTCAGCGCCGCAGTGGACTCTACCGTGGGGAGGCGTCCCAGGGCCGGGGCCAGCTTGGACGACCAGTAGGCGTGACTGAGAATCGGCCCCTGCAAGACGCCGTACTGCCAATTGCCCGTGTGGATCGGCCCGTTGAAGTGGAACTTGACCGTGCGGTCGTCCACGGCTTCGACGCGTTCGAGCAGGTCGGGCGGATAGGCGGCGCTCCAGTCCAATTGCAATTGGAAGGCCTGCGCGGTTTCGACCGTAAAGACGATGTCCCGGGCTGTGAGGGGCGATCCGTCGCTCCACTGCAAGCCGGGGCGCAGGCGCACCGAGGCGGCCATGAAATTCCCCTCCGCCGTCACTGCAGGGATGCTTTCGGCCACGTAAGGCTCGACCTCCCGCGCGGGGATCGAGAGGCGCGCCAGGCGCGGGTATTCCCCGTCGTGCAGGGCATAGTTGGCGTAATTCGCGCCGGCTTCATCGAACAAGGCCCAGGCGTTGACCTCGGTCGGCGCGCCCACCAGGGCCAGGCGCAGGGCCTCAGCGTGGGGGATGGGCGTGGCGGTGGGCGGGTCGGCGCTGACAGGCTCAGGCAGGGTCAGGGCCGCGGGAGCAGGCGTCGGCGCAGAGCAGGCGGCCAGCAGCGCGCCCAGGGCGGCAATCAGAATCAATCGTCGCATTTAATTCCCGCAGGTTGCCCCGTAGTCGAAAGCCTCGATATTCCAGAGCGGGTTGGCCGAGGGATCGAGGTCGAAGTGGCAAAAATCGGGGCGCGAGGCGGCCACGCGCAAGCGATAATACAGCGGAATGGCCGGCAGGTCCGCGGCGAAGATCAACTGGGTCTGGCGATAGGCCTCGGAATAGGAGGCGTCATCGGGCAGGGAGACGCGCGCGGTGGCGCAGGCGGCGTCGTAGACGGGATTCGAGTAGCCGCTCACGTTGGTGCCGATCCACTCGTTTTTCGCATTAGGTATCTGCTGCGTGGTAAACCAATCGCAGGGCGGCTCGAAGCTGTTAACCCCCATGGCAAATTCGACCAGGTCGAAGCGGCGGCCAAAGAGCAGGCCCGACGGGCCGGAGCCGTACAGGTCGTTCTGCGAGAAATACTGCACATTCAAGCCGATGCCGCAGCCCCCCAGCGATTGGTTGAGGATCTCCACCACCTGGCGACGCTGGGTGGCCGTGGTGGTGTAGTAGGTGAGCAGCAAGGGCGTGCCGGCCGGCACGTTCTGGACCGCAAAGGCCTGCAATGGCGTGGCGGGGTTGCCGTCGGTGTCGCGCCAGCCGGCCTCGTACAGAAGGGCCGCGCCGGTGGTCGGGTCGTAGAGATAGGTTTCAGCGGCGTCGTTGTAGAGCGGATGGTCGCTGGGCAGGTAGGTGGCGGGGACGGTGCTCATGCCGAACAGCACGGTGTCGACGATCTTCTGGCGGTCGGCGCACAGCGCAATGGCCTGGCGCGTGCGCAGGTCCGAGAGGATGTCGGCGCGGTCGCGTTCGTAGATGGTATCGTAGCCGTCATCATAGGTGGCCGGGGTGATGCCCAGGCCGAGCCATTCGATGACCATGCCCGGGGCAAAGTGCGCCAGGAGTTGGCCGCTGGCTTGCATTTGCAGGAGCAGGGCCGCCTGGCCGTCGAGGCGCACGGTGGGATCGAGCACATCGCAGCGCCCGGCCGCCAACTCCGAGATGGCCGAGTTCGGGTCGGCGATGAAGCGGAAGGTGAGCGTGTCGAATTTGGGGTAGCCCTGGCCCGCCAGGAAGTAATTGGGATTCTTGACCAGGGTGATGTGGTCGGCGGGCAGCCATTCCTGGAGGATGTACGGCCCCCAGCCCATGGGCGTGCGCGAAGAGATGTCGGTGGTCTGCAGGGCCGCGGCATCGAACTGGCTCCACTGGTGCTTGGGGGCGGGCGCCCAGAAATTGGTGAAGTAGGTCGAATCGACGAAACCAGGCTTGCCCCACCATTGAACGGTGAGCGAGTCGGCGGCTTCGTAGGTGTCGGTGCGGTCGATGATGTAGGTCGAGCCAATGGCCGAAACGTCGGAGGCCAGTTCGAAGCCGTAGATCGAGTCGTCGGCGGTCACGGGGGTGCCGTCCGACCAGGTCAGGTCGGGGCGCAGGCGGAAGGTGACCACCATCTGGTCGAGGTTGAGCGGGGTGGCGCCGTCGTAGGTGATCGCACAGTCGCTGGCGCGGCAGCCGGCCGGGCGCACCTTCATGCCCGAAGCCAAATTGACCAGGTCGCCATCGGCATTGACGATCTCACTGCCCAGGGCCACGGGCACGGCGTTGATCTGCGCATCCCCGTTCGCCAGGCTGGGCAGCTGGGTCAGGATCACGGGCTGGTATTCATAGCCCACCTGGTCGATGGGACCGTCGTACACGGCAGACAGCACGCTGCGGGCGGCGGTGTTCGGCCCGGCATACGGGTACAGCGTATTCGGCTCCTCGCCCAGGCATACGGTCAAGGCGCGCGGCTCGGGCGTCGCCGTCTCGGCAGGCAGGAGGGTGGCGGCGGGAGAGGGAGCTGCAGTGGGCTGTTCATCTCCGCCAAAGGGTAATACTCCGCAGGCCGAAAGGGCCAGGGTAAGGGTCAGGACAATCAACAAACTGTGTCTAAATTTCATGGCGCGGTCCCTTCTTTGCATGGTGTGCCCATTATATAATACCCACGGCCACAAATTGCGTTTTCCCTTTTTTGGAAAAAAAGCGCTTTATGACCCGGCCGGGTAAACAATCAAGCCGCCATACCGGGCGGCGCGAAAAAAGGCGGGCTGGCTCACTGGGATGACTTCTTCGGGGACAGGACGAAGAACAGGGTCAGGGCCAGCAGGAGGACGCCGCCCGCGACGAGCGGCCAGGCCACCTGGATGGAATCTTCCCCATCCCCGGCCGCTTCCGTGATGACGGGGAGCGGCGCGGCGGTGGGGATGGGAGTCGGCCCCACCCGCACCCCGCCTGCATTCGACTCGTTCAACGCCACGCGATCCTCCCACAGCCCGTTCTGCCGCAGGACGAAGGCCGTCACGGCCCAGGCATCCTCTTCGGTCAGGCTGCCGGGTTTCCAGAACGGCATGGCCGCGCGGATGTAGGCATACAAGGCGGAGGCATCCGCATATTTTTGCAGGGTCCCGTCGCCAACCACAGCCGGGATGCTGGCAGGCAGTTTGAAGCCGTTGTCATACGGACGCTGGCCATGACAGCCGGAGTTCCAGCAATTGCGATCCTCTTCGGGGTAGGCCGCGCGGAACTCGTCGGTCAGGCCCTGGCCCAGGTCGCCGTGGCAGGGCAGGCAGGAGAGCCAGTAGACCTGCGCGCCGCGGTCCGCCTGGGAGGGGGACGGAGGGAGGGTCGGCTCGGCCAGGCGGTCACGCGTCGGCGTAGCCTGCGCCAGCGGCCCGGCTTGCCCATTATCGAAGAATAGCCCTGCGAAAAGCAGGGCTATTCCAAGGGAGAGCAGGGTAAGGCGGAATAGTATTTTGGTTTGCACAGGCCTACATTTTGCCGCGCATGCGCGGGTCGAGCACGTCGCGCAGGGCGTCACCGATCAGGTTCCAGCCCATGACGAAGAGCACCAGGGTGAAGCCCGGCCAGGCGATGATGTACCAGTAGGTGTTGAGGCTGGTGATCCAGTTGCGGGCGAAGGACAGCAGCTGGCCCCAGTCGGCGTACCCGATTTCCGCGCCAATGCCCAGGAAGGACAGTCCGGCGAAGCTCAACACCACGTCACCGATGGCCATGGAGGCCAGGATCAGGGTCGGGAAAATGGCATTGGGCAGGATATGCTGGAAGAGGATGCGGCTGTCGGGCACACCCACCACGCGGGCGGCCAGCACGTAATCGCGTTCGCGCACCGAGAGGATGTCGGCGCGAATGAAGCGCGAGTAGCCCGTCCAGCCAAAGGCAATCAGCGCAATCATGATCGGCAGCGTGCTCTTTCCGACCAGCGGGGTGATAATGGCGGCCAGGATCAGGGCAGCCAGGACGCTCGGCAGGATGGCCAGCACGTCCACGATACGCATCAGCACCATGTCCACCCAGCCGCCATAGAAGGCCGCGATGGAACCATACACAACGCCGATCAGCAGGGTCGAAAGGGTCACGATCAGGCTGGCATAGAAGGCCGTGCGGGTGCCCCAGATGATGCCGTAGAAGATGTCATACTGGCCTTCGGAGGTGCCGAAGATGTGCGTCCACTTTTCCTGGCCGGTGATGGCAAACCAGAAGGGGGCATCCGGGGCATTTTTCTTCCACTCGGTGCCCATCGGTTGCGGGTCGGATTTGAAACCGTCGCGCGGGATGGAGTAGGGGTCCTTGCTTACGGCAGGAATGATAGCCGGGGCAAAGATGGCTATCAGCACAAAGAACAGGACCAGGCTGAAGCCGGCAATCGAAGCCGGGGTCTTCATCATGCCCTGCATGATGCGGTAATTTTCAGGTCCGAGGAAGCGTTCCACGCGGCCAATCTTCCGCACGGGAATGGCGTCACGCAATAAGGTATTGTCGCCGGAGGGGACGGTCTGTGCCATGTGAAACTCCTTTAGGAAAGTCGGACGCGCGGGTCGACCAGGGCGTACATGATATCGACCACCAGGGCGGCGATGATCAGGATGAAGCCGTCGAACAGGGCAAAGCCGAGCATGGCCACCACGTCCAGGCTGGTGGCGGCGCGCACGGCGGCGGAACCGATGCCCGGGTAGTTGAAGACCGTCTCGGTCATGACCGCGCCCGCCAGCAGGCCGACCACGCTGAAGCCGGCCATGGTCACCACCGGCAGCATGGCGTTGGGCTGGGCGTGTTTGTAGATCACGTCGCGCTCGGGCAGGCCCTTGGCGCGGGCGGTGGTCACGTATTCCATGCGCAGGGTCTCGAGCATGGAGCCGCGCGTCACGCGCAGGAAGGTGGCCCAACTGATATAGGACAGGGTCAGGATCGGCATGAGCAGGTGGCGCATGGCATCCAGGAAGATATCGAAGCGCCCGTTCAGGATGGCGTCGAAGGTGTAGAGGGTGGTGTAACGATGGAAGGCATCCGACTCGATAATGCGGGCAAATTCATCCGAGATGCGCCCGGGTGGGAACCATTGCAGGTTGGCGTAGAAAATCATCAGCATCAGCAGGCCAAACACGAAGGTCGGGAAGGAGGTGCCGACGATGCTGAACACGCGCGCGGCCTGGTCAATGAAGCCGTTGTGATGCACAGCCGCCTGCACGCCCAGCCAGATGCCCACCAGGATGACCGGGGCCACCGCCCAAATGGTCAACTCGAGCGTGGCCGGAAAGCGGCGCATAATCAACTCGGAGACCGGTTGGGAGGCGGAACGGGAATAACCAAAATCGCCAAAGAGAATGCCGCCGGAACGCACGTGGGTGGCCTTGTCCACCTTGCCCCACAACCAATTCCAATACTGCACGGGAATCGGCTTGTCCAAATCATACTTTTTGATCAGAGCCGGAATGGCCGCCTCGTTCTTGGGAAAGTCACGCATATACAGGGCCAGACGCTCGACCGGCTGCAGGAAGCTCAACATGACAAAGATGAGCACCGTGACGCCGAAGAGCAGCAGGGGCACCAGCAACAGGCGGCGGATGATGTAATTGACCATGGACAACCTCTTTTCTTGAGGGGTGGATTCTGACTTCCGTAGCGGGAATGACGACAGTCCGTTCCCGCTAAGCAACCCAGAATTCGCGCGGGTTGTGGGGAAATCCGGGGGCCTGTTGCCAGGCCCCCGGAAATTTACGTGCGGTCCGGCTTAGTCTTTGTAGATGGTGTAGTAGTACAGGCCGGGGAAGATCGGGTTCAGGATCACGCCCTGGACCCAGCGCTGCGAGAAGCCGTGGCCGGTGACCAGGACAAGCGGGGTGCCGACAGCGAGATCGTAGTACAGCTGGTTGAATTCCTTGTAGATCTCGGCGCGGGCGGCGGGATCGGTCTCGGAAACGCCGCGGTCGAGCAGGACGCTGAACTGATCCTTGACATCAGCCGGCAGGCTCTGGCGGCCACCGTAGGTGCCGGTGGTATAGGGCTGGTACCAGTTGTGCGGGTCATGGATGTCTTCGAGCCAGCCGCCGGTCATAAGCGGGATCTGCTTGGCGCGCTGCGAGCGCAGGTAGGCAGGCCACGGCAGGCCGAGGGTCTCGACCACGAACAGTTCGTTGACGTGGGAGAGGTTGTTGGCCAGGATTTCGGAGATGGTCTGGCGGGTGGGGTTGCCCTGGTTGTAGGCCATCTGGACACGGAAACCAACCGTCCAAACGTCGCCTTCGGGATCCTCACCAGCCGGGACGCCGTCCTTGTCCAGGTCGGCCATCTTGAATTCCTCAGCGGATTTCTCGAGGTCGAGGGTGTAGTGGGGGGTGTCCAGGAAGAAGCCGGGCATGCCGGGCAGGGTCAGCTGGAAGGACTGGGTGGCTTCGCCGTTGTAGACGTCGCTGATCAGGGTGTCCCAATCGAAGGCATAGGAGAAGCCCTTGCGGATGTGAACGTCGCTGAAGAAGTCAGCCGGGACGCCGTTGCCGTCCAGGGCGCCGGAGCCGATGTAGGGGTTCGGGCTTTCCTCGGAGGTGGCGATGTTCCAGTTGTACAGGATCACGTCCTGGCTGATGCCCGGGCGGCCGAGGCGGACGCGGAAGGGCTGGGTCTCATCGACGATTTCGCAGGTGTATTCATTGGTCTCGATGCTGAAGACGCACTTCTCGCCGACGAGTTCGTCCATCTGCGAGCGGTTGGCCGAAGGCACGGTGGCCAGGTCGGCGTCGCCGGCCTGCATCATGGAGAAGCGGGTGCCCCATTCGGGCACGGACTTGAGCACGACACGCTCGAGCTTGGCGGGTTCGCGCCAGTAGCTCTCATTGCGGGCCAGGATGATCTCTTCGCCGTTCGCAAACTTCTCGAGGGTGAAGGGGCCGGTGCCGTTGGCAATGGTGCTGAAGGGATCGTCAGCGGAGCTCATGCCGTAGAAGTTCGGCCAGGTGTCAGCAGTGCCATCCCAGCCGCCGTTATCGATAACCCATTCCTTGTCCATGACGGAACCCCAGGTCTGGGCGATGGTGGGCAGGAAGGGACCCCACGGGCCAGCCAGGGTGACGGTGACGGTGCCGGCGGCGTCGTCAGCTACGATTTTGCTAATCACCATCTCAGCCGTCTCTACGAGGATCGCAGCGTCCACAGCAGACATAGCATCGCGATCATCAGAGGTGTGATACGGACTGCCGCCCTCAGCACCACCAAGTAATTCCATGGCAGTATCTTTGAAAGTTTCCGGTGTAACAGCAGCGATGGTTTCAGCATTGGCTTCATCTGCCAAAACTGCCGCAGCATCCACAGCAAGTCCAGATGCCGTGTTGTAGAATGCAACCAGGTCTGTGAAATAGGCCTCGAAGTCAGTGGCACCAGCAGCCAGTTCAACAGCCTTTTCATCAACTTTCTCGCTAATCAGGTTGCCCACAACAATCGAAATATCATCGTTACCAACGCCAAAGAAGGGCTCAGCCAGCAGCCACTGCGGGGAGGAGTAACCACCCTGGAGCAGGCCGCGCTGAAGGGAGTAGGCGACGTCCGAGGGGGTCATGTCGCCGCCCTGGTGGAACTTGACACCGGAGCGGATCTTGAAGGTGTAGACAGAGCCATCTTCGGAAACTTCCCAGGACTCGGCCAGCATAGGGACGAAGGCATCGGTGGCTTCGCCATCGTAGAAGACGAGGGTCTCGTAGACGTTCTGGATGACCTCGCCCGAGGCGGTGTCATAGGCAAGCGCCGGGTCGAGGGTGTCGATGCCGACTTCCGACTCAGCCACGACGAAGGTGGTGGCGTCGGTAGAGACGGGTTCAGAAGGCCCAGAGGGTTCCGGCTGAACAGGAGCATCCGTGGCAACCGGTTCGGCGGTTTCAGCAGGCGCGGTAGGGCCGCAGGCGGCGAGCATCATGCTGGCGACGACCAGCAGGCTCAACAAAGCAAACAGTTTACGCATCTTTCTTCTCCTCACGATCTAGGTAATGGATTTGGATACAACGAACGTACAGAACGGTGCGGTTCATCTTCACTTGGGCGGGAATCACCTCCTTTCGAGGGATCGACTTTCCTACGGATGACACTACTTGACCATGTGACAGGCCACGAAATGGCCTGGAGTCACCTCACGAAACTCGGGGCGGGATTCGGCGCACATCGCCTGGGCAATCGGGCAGCGAGTGCGGAAGCGGCAACCCGAGGGCGGGTTGGCCGGCGAAGGCACGTCGCCTTCGAGAATAACGCGCTTGCGCTGCGCATCGGCTACAGGATCCGGGACCGGCACCGCCGAAAGCAGCGCCTGGGTGTAGGGATGCAGGGGCGATTTGTATAAATCGTCGCGGTCGGCCATCTCCACGATCACGCCCAGGTACATCACCGCCACGCGCTTGCTGATGTGGCGCACCATCGACAGGTCGTGCGCGATGAACAGGTAGGTCAGGTTGAACTGTTCCTGCAATTCTTCGAGCAGGTTCACCACCTGGGCCTGGATGGACACGTCCAGCGCAGAAATGGGTTCATCACAAATGATGAAGGAAGGCTGCAAAGCCAGGGCGCGCGCCACGCCAATGCGCTGGCGCTGCCCGCCGGAAAATTCGTGCGGGTAGCGGGTGGCAAAGGACGGGTTCAGGCCGACGATCTCGAGCAGGTGCTTGACACGCTCCTCGATCTCCTTGCCGGTCGCCACACTGTGAACCACGAGCGGCTCGCCCACAATCTGTTCCACGGTCATGCGCGGGTTGAGGCTGGCGTAGGGATCCTGGAAGATCATCTGCATCTTGCGGCGCATTCGGCGCATTTCCTCGCCGCGCAGTTTGACCAGGTCGGCGCCTTCGAAGTGGATGTTGCCGGCTGTGGGTTTATAGAGTTGCAGGATGGCGCGCCCGGTGGTGGACTTGCCGCAGCCAGATTCGCCCACCAGGCCGAGGGTCTCGCCGCGATAGACATCGAAACTGACCCCGTCCACCGCGCGGACCGCGCCAACCTGGCGCTGGAACACGCCGCGGTAGATGGGGAAGTGCATCATCAGGTCATCGACCTTGAGCAGGACTTCTGCCTTGTTGGTGTTGTTGCTCATGAGCGGGGCCTCCCGGTCTTGGTATCCACCCAGCAGGCGACGCGGTGTTCAGGGGCGACCGGTTCGAGCAGGGGATTTTCATTCCAGCAGCGCTCCATGACCCACTTGCAGCGCGGAGAGAACGGGCAGGCGCTCGGACGGTTATATAGGACGGGCGGCGCGCCTTCGATGGAGAACAGGCGGGTGCGTTCGACCTCATCCACGCGCGGCAGGCTGCCGAGCAGGCCGATGGTATAGGGATGGGTGGGATTGGCGTACAGTTCCCTCACCTCCGATTCTTCGATGATGAAACCGCCATACATGACCACCACGCGATGGGCCAGGCCGGCCACCACACCCAGGTCGTGCGTGATCCAGATGATGGACATGCCGATCTCTTCGCGCAGGCGCTTGACCAGGTCCGTAATCTGGGCCTGGATGGTCACATCCAGCGCGGTGGTGGGCTCATCTGCGATCAGGATTTGCGGGCTGCACGAAAGCGCCATGGCGATCATGACGCGCTGGCGCATACCGCCCGAATATTGATGGGGGTAATCCTTGAGGCGTTCCTTGGCGTTCGGAATGCCCACCATGCCAAGCAACTCGGCTGCGCGTTCCTCGGCCTGTTTCTTGGACATGCCGACGTGCAGCATCAGCGGCTCCTCCAACTGCTTCCCGATGGTCAGCACCGGGTTCAGGGAGGTCATCGGATCCTGGAAGATCATGCCGATCTGCCCGCCACGCACGTGGCGAATTTCTTCGCTTGTCATTTGAAGGAGATCCTGGCCGAAGAACAATGCTTTCCCCGCAACGATCTTTCCAGGAGGGGTAGGGATGAGACGCAGCATGGAGTGCATGGTCACGCTCTTACCGCAACCACTCTCACCCACCACACCCAGCGTTTCACCCTCCTTAAGAGTAAAGGAGACTCCATTGACCGCGTGGACAACCCCCTCCGGGGTTTTAAACGTGGTTTCTAGCCCTTGCACATCGAGTAGGAGATCGGGCATCCGCGTATTCCTTTGCTGGAATAAATTTTGAGGTGCAGCACGAGCGTACCCGCACCTGAAAAAGCACGTCAGATTATACCTAATTCTACCCGAGCGTCAACGCCAGTACAAGCGTAGGTGTATCGTAGGGCAATCGTTGGGAGCAAAACGGTCCTAAAGGGTGGTTTTAACCAGTCCTGGAGTACTACCAGAGAAGGGGCCACGCCTACTCCCAGGGGAGGGGTGGGGGCAAAAAATCCACGCGCAACGGTGGTACCCGCGGCAGGAGGATGGGGGGCTGAACAGCAAAGTCTGTCCTTTCGATTGACAGTCCCCCTGCCGAAAAGTAGAATACAGTACCATCTTTTGTTTCCCCGGAGGAAAAATGTTAAAAGAATTCAAGGAATTCATCATGCGCGGCAACGTGCTCGATCTGGCCGTGGCGGTCATCATCGGCGGCGCGTTTGGCAAGATCGTGGCCTCGCTGGTCAACGACGTCATCATGCCGTTGATCGGCATCCTGATGGGCGGCGTCAACTTCAGCGGACTGGAAGCCACAGTCGGCAGCGCCGTGATCAAGTATGGCCTGTTCATCCAGACCATCGTCGATTTCCTGGTCGTGGCCTTCGTCATCTTCCTGATCGTCAAGGCCGCCAATGCGATGAAGAAGCCGGCCCCGGCTCCCGCGCCCGCCGCGCCCACCACCAAGGAATGCCCGCGCTGCTACTCCACCATCCACATCCAGGCCACCCGCTGCCCGAACTGCACCTCGGAACTCTAGTGAGTATTAGATGAGTGGAGAGTAGAGAGTAGTCGATCATTTTACGACTACTCTCTACTCTCTTTACCCCACTCTCTTTTCTCTACTCTCTTCTCCCCATGGATTTCCTCGATAAACTCAACCCGCAACAACGACAGGCCGTCTCCGCCGGGGGCGGGCCGATTTTGGTGGTGGCCGGCCCCGGCTCTGGCAAGACGCGGGTGCTGACCCAGCGCATCGCCTACCTGATCGCAGTCGAAGGCGTCCGCCCGTGGCAGATCCTGGCGGTGACGTTCACCAACAAGGCCGCGCGCGAAATGGAGGCGCGCGTCCAGGCGGCGCTCGGCGAGGGCGCCACCGAGGGCATGATGTTGGGCACCTTCCATTCCATTTGCGCCCGCCTGCTGCGCCGCGAGGCCGACCTGCTGCCCGTGGCCTCCAATTTCGTCATCCTGGATGCCGACGACCAGGAGCGCATCGTCAAGGGCATCCTCCGCGAGTTCAACCTGGACGAAAAGCAGCATCGGCCCGCCCTGGTGCATGGCTCGATCTCGAAGGCCAAGAACGAACTGATCGGCCCGCAGGAATACCCGACCCTCACGTACCGCGACGAGGTGGTCAAGCGTGTGTACGCCGAATACCAGAAGCGACTGGTGGCCTATAACGCCGTGGACTTCGACGACCTGCTGGTGTATACCGCCAAATTATTGGAAGACAACCCAAGCGTGCGCGAGAAGTACGCGCGGCGCTTTACCCACGTCCTAGTGGATGAATTCCAGGATACCAACATGGCGCAGTATGCGCTGGTCAAGCATTTATCTTCGTATCATCACAATCTTTTTTGCGTGGGGGACCCGGATCAATGTTTTCCTGCCGGGACACCGATCACAACATCGAACGGTCAAAAAGCCATTGAGAAGCTCAAAACGGGGGATTTCGTCCTCTCCGCAAGTGGACGCGGTTCGACCCTGGCATCGCGTGTCGCTCATGTTGGCAGGCGGTCTTTTAATGGCAACCTGGTTAAAGTAACCACAAGACAGGGACTCACTTTTCAATCCACGCCCAATCATATTGTTTTTGCAAGACTTGGTTTAATTCCAGGTTTGCATTATGTGTACTTGATGTATCGAAAAGATAAGGGCTTTCGGATTGGAATTGCATCCCACGCACGCAGCGATGGTGTAAGCCCTGATCTGCAAATTGGGCTGCGAGTTCGCAGTAACGCAGAAAATGCCGACAAAATTTGGGTACTGAAAGTATGCGAGAACAGAGAAGAAGCCCACTACTGGGAAGCATTTTTTTCTTTTTCCTACGGCATTCCGACGACTGTATTCCACGTGCGTGGACGCAGAATGCGCATGACACAGGAATATATTGACCAACTGTACAGCAGCATCGACACCGCGGCCAACGCTGAGGCTCTATTGATCGATCTTGAAATGGACAGTCAGTATCCTCATTACACCCCGCAAGGAACATTTCGAAACACTGTCAATGTGCGCTACTTTGGAGACGGTCGTCAAACAGATGAATCGCCCTGGCATGCACATCGCGTAGACTTGTGGAGCAGCGATCTTGAACTGGCCGAACGCCTTAGGACAATGGGCTACAATCCGCGTGTGCGCAGTAGAAATAATTGGCGGGTTGGTATAAATCGCCTGCATTATGACGATATTCAAACTGCCGCTCAGAAGCTCAGCGATGCAGCTGATGGCGCGGATATTGTGGTCGGGGCTTTCCTGGTGGATAAAGGTAACTTACCACTGGCACCGCGTTTCAGTTTAATGCCAGCCAGTCACCTGCACCCATCTATGATGGTTGCAATTGAAAATAAGGGGGAGGTCATCGAAGATGAAATAGTAGATGTTCAAAGGGTACCCTATCACGGCCCGGTATACGACTTTGAAGTGGAAAACCTCCATAACTACATTGCCGGGGGAATTGTCGTTCACAATTCGATTTACCGCTGGCGCGGGGCCGACTATCGCAACGTGCGCCGCTTCGAGGAGGATTTCCCCGAGGCGCGGGTGATCCTGCTCGAACAGAATTATCGCTCGCGGCAAAACATCCTGGACGCCGCCACGGGCGTGATCGATCGCGCCCACAACCGCCGCAAGAAACGCCTGTACAGCGAGTTGGGCGCGGGCGAGAAGGTCTTCTTCTACGAAGCGCCCGACGATTACGCCGAGGCCTCCTTCGTGGTGGATAGCATCGCGCAACTGGTGGCCAGCAGGCAGTTCGAGCCGGGCGAGTGCGCGGTGATGTACCGCACCAATGCCATGTCGCGCCTGCTGGAAGAGGCCTTCCTGCAAGCCAGGCTGCCCTATCGGCTGGTGGGCGCGCAGCGCTTCTATGGCCGCCGCGAGGTGAAGGACATGATCGCCTTCCTGCGCCTGGTGCATAACCCGCAGGACGACGCCAGCCTGGACCGCATCATCAACGTCCCGCCGCGCGGCATCGGCGAGAAGACCCTGACCAGCCTGCACCTCACCGCCCGCCAGGCGGGGACGCATACCGCCACCGTGTTGATGGACCTGGCGCGCGGGGCCAACTCCCCGTTCTGGGCTGCCTTCAGCGGACGGTCGGCGGCCTCGCTGGGCGATTTCGGCGCGCTGCTCGCCAACTGGCGCGCCCTGGCCCCCACCCTGACCGTGGATGAGTTGTTCGACCAGATCGCGATCGACATCAAATTCAAGGAATACATCGAAGACGACGGCAGCGAGGAAAGCCAGGAGCGCTGGGAGAACGTATTGGAATTGCACCGCCTGGCCCTGGAGTTCTCCACGCGCACCTTGGAGGAATTCCTCGAAAACGTGGCGCTGGTTGCCGACCAGGACACCATCACCGACGCCAACGCGCCGACCCTGCTCACGCTGCACGCCGCAAAAGGACTGGAGTTTGGCACGGTTTTCCTCGTCGGCCTGGATGACGGCATCCTGCCGCACAGCCGCTCCTTCGACGAACCCGAGGCGATGGAGGAGGAGCGCCGCCTGTTCTACGTGGGCATCACGCGCGCCAAGGAGCGCCTGTACATCCTGCGCGCCATCCAGCGCGGCGGGCGCGGCCTGGCCGAGGAGACCTATCCCTCGCGCTTCCTGGGCGACATCCCCTCCGAGTTGATCGCGGGAAAAACGCGCGCCGGGCGCAGCCCATCGAATTTCCTCAAGACGGGCCTGCGCGGCTCCGCCTCGGACACCACCTGGGACAGGAGCTCCGCGCGCAAGCCATTCCCGTCCCAAAGCGCTCCCGTCACAGAGGTCAAATATCGCGCCGGGATGCACATCAAACACCCGAGTTGGGGCGAGGGCATCGTGCTCAACAGCCGCATCCAGGAGGACGACGAGATCGTGGACGTGGTCTTCGAATCGGTCGGCATCAAACGCCTGGCGGCCTCGCTGGCCAATATGAAGATCGTTTGAGATGTACATCCGCCTGCTGTTCCTGCTGTACCAGGTGTACGCCTTCTTCGTCCGCCCGGTCGTGACCGGGGTGCGCGTCCTGCTGGTGCAGGAGGGACGGGTGCTGCTGGTGCGCCACACCTACCTCAAGGGCTGGTACCTGCCCGGCGGCGGGGTCAAGCGCGGCGAGACTCTGGAGGAGGCCGCCCGCCGTGAGGCGCGCGAGGAGACCGGCGCGGAGTTGGGCGAACTGCGCCTGCTGGGGACCTACTCCAACTTCGAGCTGCATCGCAACGACCACAACATCGTCTTCGCCTGCACCGACTTCACGGCAGATTGCACCCATGACCGTGAAATCGCCGAGGCGCGCTTCTTTCCAGTGACCGCCCTGCCCGAAGACCTGCAAGCCGGGCACCGCCGCCGCATCGAGGAATTCGCCGCCGGTGCGGAGAGTCCCGCGTTTGGGCGCTGGTAGGTTGGGGAGTCCAAAATCTCTCTTGGAGTCCAAAGTCTCCCGACTTTGGACATTAAAAAACGAGTCAAAATCCGAGTCCAAAATCAGGAGATTTTGGACTCCAAGAGGAATCGCATGAACTGGAAATTACTCTGGGATATCTTCATTGTATTCAGCCGCGTGGCGTTGTTCTCCTGGGGCGGAGGCCCCGCCTCGATGGGCCTGATGCAGCGCGAGGTCGTAACCGTCGGCTGGGTCACGCCCGAAGAATTCGCCGATTCGCTGGCCATCGGCAACGCCCTGCCGGGCCCGATCGCGCCGCAGGTCTCGGCCTACATCGGCTACAAGATGGCCGGGCTGCCTGGCGCAATTTCGGCGGTGACCGGCACGGTCCTGCCCACCACGGTGCTGATGCTCATCATGGTGGTCTTCTTCTTCGGCATCAAGGACAGCCCCAGGGTGCAGGCCATGCTCAAAGCGGTGCGCCCCGTGGTGGTGGGACTGCTGTTGTGGACGGCCTACATCATGGCCTTCTCGGTCTTCAACGTCAGCAAGGTCGGCTGGATGCAGGGCCTGGCCCAAAACGCGGACAAGGTGCTGATCGCCCTGGCGGCCTTCGCCCTGTTGACCCTGACAGAGATCAATCCCGTCTGGCTGGTGCTGGCGGGCGCGATCCTGGGATTAATCGTTTATAGATAGAACAAGGAGACCCGTATGTTCAAAGATCTGCCGACCACCGCCGAAGCCATTCTCGCCATGGAATGGTCGGACTACGAAACCTATTTCAAGGAATTGCAGGCGCGCGAACTGACCCAGGCCAGCCTGGACGAATGGCTGCTCGACTGGTCGGCCATCGCCGACCGCCTGGACGAGCAGTACACCCGTCTCTTCGTAGCCACCACACAGTACACGAACGATGAAGAAATCGAAAAGAGATTCAACCACTTCATCGAATCCGTCCAGCCGCCATCCCGCGTGGAGGAGCAAAAGCTGAAGGAAAAGCTGCTCGCCAGCGGGCTGGAATCGCCCCATTTCAAGATGGGCTTGAAGAAGATGCGCGCCGAGGCGGACATTTTCGCCGAGGCCAACCTCGACCTGCTGGTCGAGGAGCAAAAGTTGAACGCCGAGTACAACAAGATCCTCGGCGCGCAGACGGTCCTGTGGGAAGGGGAGGAACTCACCCTCTCCCAAATGTACCCGCTGCAAAAAGTCAGGGATCGCGCCACCCGCGAAAAGGCCTGGAAACTGGTCGTGGCGGAACGCCTGAGAAACCGCGAAGCGGTCAACGAGTTATGGACGAAATTCATGGCCGTGCGCTCGAAGATCGTCCAAAACGCCGGGATGGCGGATTACCGCGCGTATACCTGGGCGCAAAAATTCCGCTTCGATTATTCGCCCGAAGACTGCAAGACCTTCCACGCCGCCATCGAGCAGGTGGTGGTGCCGCTGGCGACGCGCATCTACGAACGCCGCAGGCAAAAGCTGGGCCTGGACAGCTTCCGCCCCTGGGACCAGTTGGTGGACACCTCGCCCGAAGAACCGCTCAAGCCGTTCGACACGCTGGACGAATTCAAATCCACGGCCAGGGATATCTTCACAAAAGTCGACCCGCAGTTCGGCAAATATTTCCAGGCCATGATGGACGGAGATTTGCTCGACCTGGACAATCGCAAGAACAAGGCGCCCGGCGCATACAACCTGATCTACGGCGTCACCCGCCAACCCTTCATTTTCATGAGCGATACGAAGACCCACCTCGACGTGGAGACGATCCTGCACGAAGGCGGACACGCCTTCCACGCCTTCGAGGCGGCGGTCGTTCCCTACTTCCATGAACGCGCCGAGACCTACGTCCCGGCCGAGTTCGCCGAGGTGGCCTCGATGGCGATGGAACTGCTCGGCTCCCCATATATCACCAGGGACCAGGGCGGCTTCTACACCGAGCGCGAGGCAGCCCGCGCCCGCCTGGAGCACCTGGAGGGCCTGGTCACCTTCTGGCCCTACATGGCGCTGGTGGATGCCTTCCAGCATTGGATCTACGAGAACCCGCAGCAGGGCGCGGACCCGCTTCAGTGCGAGAACAAATGGGGCGAACTGTGGGAGCGCTTCATGCCCGGCATCGACTACAGCGGCTTCGAAGACGCCCGAAATACCTACTGGCACCGCCAGGGACACATCCACACCTCGCCCTTCTATTACATCGAATACGGGCTGGCGCAGTTGGGTGCGGTACAGGTTTGGGCCAACGCGCTCAAGGATCAAAAGCAGGCCGTGGCAGATTATCGCAAAGCGCTGGCGCTTGGCTCGACCGTCTCCCTGCCCGAGTTGTTCCAGGCGGCGGGCGCAAAATTCGCCTTCGATGCGGAAACGCTCAAGACCTTTGTGGACCTGCTCGAGTCCGAGATCGATAAACTCGAACAGACGCTTCAGTAACCACAAATAACTTGCGAACTCCTTTTGGACGGCGGCAGGCGGACTGTAAACATTTTTTACGGTTCGCTTGCCGCCGTCCATTGTCTTTAAGTTGGTACAATAGCGACATACCTGCATAAAGCCTTGCGAAGGTTTGGTTCCACCCAAAATCGCTGTTTGACACAGCAGCAGCCATTTGCGGCAAATCCCTCGCAAGGGTGAAACAAGAATGAGGTTCATGAACCTATCCAAAAAAACGGAGTGCAGACTAAAGTCTGCACTTGCATTGCGGAACCGCGTTCTGCAAATTTTCGGATGGGTAGCATGTCCACATCCCTTTCAAACGGAGATTTCCCGTGACTGAAACCCTCAAAATCTTCATTCCGATGGCCGGCTGGGGCACGCGCATGAGGCCGCATACCTGGAGCAAGCCCAAGCCGCTGGTCAGCGTGGCAGGCAAGACTTCGCTCGAACACCTGCTGGACATGTTCGAGAGCCTGCCCGATCCCGAAAACGTGGAATATATCTTCATCCTCGGGCCGTTCCTGGGGGAGATGCAGGTGCCGGCTTTCATCAAGGAAAATTATCCCGACATGCGGGCGCACTTTGTGGTGCAGCACGAGATGAAGGGCCAGAGTCACGCCCTGTGGCTGGCGCGCGAGCACCTGCACGGGCCGATGATCGTGTGCTTCTCGGACACGTTGATGGAGACGGACTTCTCCTTCCTCGCGCAGGAGGGCGCCGACGGGGTGGCCTGGGTGATGCCGGTGCCCGATCCGCGCCGCTTTGGGGTGGCGGAACTCGGCCCCGGCAATTGGGTGACGCGCTTCATCGAAAAACCGCAGGCGATGGATAACAACCTTGTGGTAGTGGGGTGTTATTACTTTCAGGAGGCCGGGAGCCTGCTGGCCGCCATCGAGGACCAGATGCAGCGCGGGCTGACCTTCAAGGGCGAGTATTTCCTGACCGACACCATCTCGCTGATGATCGAAGGCGGCGCGAAGGTGCGCACGGAGCGCATCGCCTCCTGGCTGGATACCGGCACCATCGACGCCACGCTGGAGACCAACCGCATCCTGCTGGAGCGGGGGGCGGGAAACGCCTCGGAAAACGGGAGCAGGCCCACGGTCCAGGTGCTTCCGCCGGTCTTCATCCACCCGAGCGCGGAGGTGAGCCAGGCGGTCATCGGGCCGCACGTTTCCATCGGCGCGAACTGCATCATCCGCCAGACCGTCATCTCAGACAGCATCATCGAGGCCGATACGCGCATCGAACGGGCCGCCCTGACCCATTCGCTGATCGGGCGCGGCTGCGTGGTGGAAGGACAATCCAACCCGGACGGGGCCGCCAGGTTGAACATCGGAGATAACAGCAGTGTCATCTCGGGGTAGTGACATTTTGTCCTACCCTTTTTTCTTCGGACTTGATACAGTATGGAAATCGTGCGCCGCCGCCGCGGGAGGGACGGCGCCGCGAGATTGCCGACGAGCGGCAAATCCAACCCATCAAGGAATCATTTGGAGGTTCCATGCAGGAAGCAACCAGTACGCAACGACTTTCGAGACGGGTGGCGGGGCTGAAGCCCTCGGGTATTCGCAGGTTCTTCGATATTGCGGCGACCATGAAGGATGTGATTTCGCTCGGCATCGGCGAGCCTGATTTCACCACGCCCAAGCCGATCCTGGAGGCGGGCATCCGTTCGCTGCAAAACGGCGAAACGCACTACACCTCGAACTGGGGCAAGATGGAGCTGCGCCAGGCGATTGCAGCCAACCTGCAAAATCGCTACGGCGTGAAATACGACCCTGCCACCGAGGTGGTTGCCACGGTCGGCGTTTCGGAGGCACTGTACATGGCCTTCACCGCCATCCTCGACCCGGGCGACGAGGTCATCATCCCAACCCCGTGTTTCGTGGCATACCAGGCGGAGGTGATCCTGGCGGGCGGCGTGCCGGTGGAGGTGCCCGCGCGCCCGGAAAACCAGTTCATGATCGACCCGGCCGACATTCGCAAGGCGCTCACGCCGCGCACCCGCTGCATTTTCATCGGCTATCCCTCCAACCCGACCGGGGCGGTGGCCACGCGCGAGGTGATGTTGGAGATTGCGCGCATCGCCGAGGAGCACGACCTGCTGGTGGTCTCCGACGAAATCTACGACCGCCTGGTGTACGGGTTCGAGCACGTTTGCTTCCCCTCGCTGGGGGAGAGTCTCAAACAGCGCACGATCCTGCTGGGCGGCTTCTCGAAGGATTACGCCATGACCGGCTGGCGCATCGGCTATGCCTGCGGCCCGGCCGACCTGATCCAGGGGCTGTTGCGCGTGCATCAATACACCATCATGTCCGCGCCGACCACCGCGCAGGATGCCGCGCTGGAAGCCTTGCAAAGCGGCAACCCCTACGTGGAGGAGATGGTGGCCGAGTATGACCGCCGCCGCAAACTGCTGGTGACCGGACTCAACCGCCTGGGCCTCGCGACCTTCGAGCCGCGCGGCGCGTTTTATACCTTCCCCAACATCCGCGCCTCGGGCATGGACGACGAGACCTTCGCCGAGACCCTGTTGAAGGAGGAAAGTGTGGCGGTCGTGCCGGGCAATGCCTTCGGCCCCGGCGGGGAGGGTTTTGTGAGAGCCTGTTACGCCACGGAGTACAGCAAGATCGAGGAAGCCCTGCACCGCATGGAAAGGTTCATGAGCAGGCACGGATAGCCTGAATGGAACCAAAGCGGGCATGGATGACATGCCCGCTTTT
>JBMOMS010000150.1:7774-10998 GCA_049324895.1 Chloroflexota bacterium | reverse complement strand
AAGGTTTAAGGTTTCCTTGGTTTTCTTGGCGTTCTTGGCGGCCTTGGCGGTTCAGAACCAATTGATAATCGCAGCCACGGCGAAGGGCAATACGGTTCTGCCCCAAAAGGCATCCTTTCCGGCAAAATGCTGGCAGTTCAGCTCTTATCTATACTGAAAACGTACCTTCTCAATTTCCTGGGGTAATTTGGAGTGCGCAAGTTCTACTTGCGCATTTTCCCGAAGTAGAACTTCGGGACTCCAGAACACGCCCCAAAATATTGAGAAGACACCTGAAAACGGGCACAAATTGCGCTTTTGCTCATGGGGTTCCGTCGGACTAACCCTTCGACAGGCTCAGGGGCAGGCTCCCGCTTCAGTTTATGAAATTCGGTTGAAACCGACTTGTTGCGCCAGCCCGAAGGGCTTCCATGAACTGAGCAAGCGGCTTTAGCCCTGCGAAACGGACGACAGAAAACCGCAATTTATGACCGCGCCGAGTATAAACAGTATTGGGCCTAAAACCCTGCCGAACCCCTATCCGTCCAGCTCCCGATTCACCCCATACGCCAGCAGCAATTCCCCGAACCCGATGGGCTGCACGCGCAATTTTTTCCCCGCCTGGATTTGCCTGCGCAGCCTTTCCAATGCTTTTTGATCGAGGGCCATCAAAGCCGCCCCGCTTTGCGCCATTTCCGCTGTCACCATCGACACAATCTGCCCGGCGCGCGCGTGGTTCTCTTCATGAATTTCCACCTCGGCCAATGCAAGGAAGGCCGCCAGCATGCCCGTCTTGTGCCCCAGGGCGTGGTTGCCGGTCAGGCTTTCCAGCGCCTGCTCACGCGCCTCCAGCAAACTACCCTGGTGCAGGGCGGCGTAGGCCAACACCCGATGCGGGAAGGGCTGCTGGTAATCGTTGCCAATGGCCTGGAACATCTCCAACGCGCGGCTGGCATACTGCGCCGAGTCCTCGTAGCTTTCCAGCAGGTTGGACACGAGCGCCATGTTCGCCAGGCTGATGCCCATGCTGATGCGGTCGTCAATTGAAGTGGCTACACGCAAAGAGCGATCATAAGCGTGCAGGGCCTCCGGGTATTTTCCATCCAGGCGCAGCGTGTCGGCTTGCACACGCATGGCATAGCTTTGCGCCCAGGCATTCTTTGCCGAGACCGCCACACGGGTGGCCTCGAACAGGAGGGCATCGGAATGGTCGTGTGAGCCGAGATGGTACATCACCAACCCCAGGCTGGTCAGCGCCAAGCTCAGGCGGTGAATGTGCCCATGCCGCCTGCACAAATCGACGCAGCGTTCCAGTGCCGCATGGGCTTCGGATAGCATCCCCTGCTCACGATAGGCTTCGCCCAGGTAATATGAGGCATCAGCCAGGGTGATCTCTTCGCCGCTCCGCGCGGCCAACTCCACAGCGGACAGGCAGTACGCCTTGGCCTGCTCGATATTGTCGCGCCAGTAAGACAGGGCGCCCGCCAGGTAGAGCAGCCGCCCGCGCAAGGCTTCCTGCTCGGGAGCGACCGCCAGCGGCAGGCAGGCCTCCACCCGTTCGAGCGCCTCGCGATAATTGCTGTGCTTCAGCCAGATCCCCCCCACCGAGACCGCCAGCCGCAACTGGTCCGTGAGGTCAGCCTGCGGAGTCATCCCCCAGTCCAGGGCGGCGCGCAGGTTGTTGTGTTCCTGTTCCATCTGCCGGCGGAATTCGCGCGGTGCAGCCTGGTCGATCTGGGAGGCCATCCGGCTGGCCCAGGCCGAAACGTGGGCCAGGTGGCGGTTTCGCAGCGCAGGCCATTCGCCGCCCTCTTCCAGTTTCTGCTGGGCATAATGACGGATGGTGTCGAGGAAACGATAACGGGATGTCCCCCCATCGGCGTCGGCCACCACCAGGGAACGGTCGACCAGCCCCAGCAGCAGGTCGAAGATGCTTTCGCGCGGGCAGGTCTCGTCGTCGCTGCACACGGCCTCGGCGGCTTCCAGCGACCATCCGCCCGCAAAAACGGACAGGCGCGCCAACAGGGTTTGCTCGGGCGCGGAGAGCAGATTGTCACTCCATTCGATGGCGCCCAGTAGGGTCTTGCGCCAGGCGGGCTGGTCGCGCCTTCCGCGGGTAAGCCATTGGAAGCGGCGGTGAAACTGGTCGAGCATGGCGCCCAGGCCGATGGTCTGGATGCGGGCGGCGGCCAGTTCGATGGCCAGGGGCAGGCCGTCCAGGCGGCGGCAGATCTCGACCACTTGCAGGGCATTCTCGTCGGTCAGGGTGAAATCGGGGCGCACGGCCCGGGCGCGGTCGACGAACAGCCGCACGGCGGGGATTTCCTCCAGGGTCTGGAGCGGCAGCGCCTCTCCGCCCGGCACTTCGAGCGGATGCAGGGGGAATTCGTGTTCGCCCGCAATGCGCAGCGCCTCCCGGCTGGTCACCAACAGCTTGACCCGCGGCGCTCCCGAAAGCAGGGACGGCAGCAACCGCGCGGCGCTCAACACCTGCTCGAAATTATCCAACACGACCAGCAGGTGCTTCTTCTGGATAAAGCCCTGGAGCAGGGCCAGGCGCGATGCCGTGGATGAGGAATCCTGCACCCCCAGGGCCTCGCATAGGGACGGCAGGACCAGCTCGGGCTGCTGGATGGGCGCCAGGTCCACGAACACAGCCCCATCCTGAAAACGGGATGCCAGTTGTTCGGCCACGTGCTGGGCCAGGCGGGTCTTCCCCACCCCGGGCGGACCCAGCAAGGTCACCACGCGAATGCCAGGCTCCAGGAGGGAGGCCTGGACAGCCGCCGCCTCGCTTTTCCGTCCCACCATGGGCGTCAAGTTGGACAAGCCCGGGGAAAGCGGCAGGGCCTCGCTGGAGGGAGGCGCTTTCCCGGACGGGGACTTCTGGGCCTTCGACGCCAGCTCCAACAGCCGCTCGACCCAGGCTTCTTCATATCGTAAATCCAGGGCGGGAATAAAACGCGCCTTGATGACGGCCAGGTCGGGAATGCGGGCGTTGTTTTCCAGGTAACTGATGTAGCTGTAATGATACCCCGCCTGCGCCGCCAAATCGCGCTGCGAAAGATGCACGCGCTCGCGCAGGTAACGCAGCAGTTCGCCAAAGGTTTCAAAACTCTCGGGGGGAATGCCGGTCTGTTTTTTGGGCATACAGAATTGTACCCCAACCCTCCCCCGGGCAGGTGTAAATATTGAGTAAAAGAGTCAACAAAAATGACCTGTGTCAACAGCCGCGCCTGTATGAT
>JBMOMS010000150.1:0-7674 GCA_049324895.1 Chloroflexota bacterium | reverse complement strand
GATAACAGCGGCAACGGCTCGCTCAACAACGCGGTCGTGGCCATAGACGTGAACGATTACGGCGTGTACGCAGGCGGCTTCTTTACCGATGTAAAAAACCCCGGCGGGGCGCTCAACAATGCCGATTACATCACCCATTGGAACGGCGGCGCCTGGGAAGCCCTAAGCAGCAACGGCGCGGGCAACGGCTCGCTTAATTTTCCCGTGCTCTCGCTGGCACACACCGGGTTTGGAACCGATACCCTTGTTTATGTGGGCGGCCAGTTCAACGATGTCAAATATGGCATCACCACCCTCTCGAACGCTGATTTCGTCGCCCGCTGGGAGCCGGACAGCAGCGCATGGGAGACCATCCCCGGCGCGCCTGCGCTGAACGCATACGTGCACAGCATCTCCATCTCCGGCTCGTCCATTTTACTGGGCGGATCATTCACCAACGCGGCAGGACTTGCCGAAGCCGACTATGCCGCCCTGTGGAACGGCTCGGCATGGACGGCACTCGGCTCAGACGGGGCTGGTGACGGCTCACTCGACCAGGCAGTCCGCGCCACCGCCATCAAAAATGGAAAATATTATGTAGGCGGCCATTTCGCGCTCGAGTCCAATGGAACGCCCATGCCCGACGCGGATTATTTTGCGATTTGGAATGGCAGCGCATGGAACAGCGCGGGCGGGTACAACGGATCCTTCTTTTATTCGAACATGTTAACCATGGCTTCCAGTGGAAGTCAGGTGTACTTCGGCGGATCTGTCACCAATTTTTATAACAATGGCACGTACAACCCCAATGCAGACAGCGTTTTCCGATGGGATGGAACCGCCTGGAACCACCTCGGCGCGGGCGATTTCGAAGAGAGCAGCATTCTCGATATTGCCATCAACGGCTCAGATATCTATGTAGTGGGCAGTTTTCAAAACGGCGCCGGCATTCCCGAAGCAGATTACATCGCCAAATGGGATGGCGTTGCCTGGAGCGCGCTCGGCAGCGACGGCATGGGTGATGGCGCCCTGAAAGGTTCAATTAACGCCCTGCTTGTTTCGGGGTCGGAGGTTTACGTGGGCGGAAATTTCATCGACGCAGCGGGCATCCCCAATGCTAATTACATCGCCAAATGGAATGGTTCCGCCTGGTCGGCGGTGGGAAGCGCCAGCGCCATCAATGCATCCGTATTAGCATTGGAGAAAATCGGCAACACGCTGTATGCGGGAGGAAATTTCCTCAACGCGGGCGGTGTGGCTGGAGCAGATTACCTGGCGAAATTCGACGGCACAAATTGGTCTACGGTGGGAAGCAACCCATTGATTTTAGGATCTGTGTACACCCTTGCCGCTCTCAACAACGACCTCTATGTGGGCGGATCGTTCCTCGTTTCAGGTATTCCAGGCGCGGAAAATATCGCAAAATTTGATGGCGCGAACTGGTCCGCGTTGGACAGCGGTTTGACCGCCCCTGTTTATTCCATCGCGGCTGCAGGAACAAACATTTATGCAGGCGGCACCTTCACAAATGCGGGCGGCGTCCCCGCAGCTGATTACATTGCCAAATGGGACGGCGCAAACTGGTCGGCGTTGGGCAGCAACGGCGCTGGGGATGGCTCGCTCAACAGCTGGGTGGAGGCGGTGGAAATCGCCAACGGCAGGGTGTACGTCGCCGGCCCCTTCGCAAACGTTAACAACAACGGCACAGCGCTAAACGCCGCTGATTACGTCGCCGCCTTTGTGGTGGACACAACCGCCCCCACCGTCACCTCGATCACACGCGCCTCTGCCAATCCCACCACTGCCGCAAGTGTGGACTTTGAAGTCACGTTCTCCGAATCCGTGACCAACGTGGGCACTGCCGACTTCAGCCTGGGCAAGACCGGCGGAGTCAGCGGTGAGGGCATCACATCGGTAAGCGGCTCAGGGACGCTGTACACCGTCACTGTCAACACCGGCACGGGCGCGGGCACGCTGCGGCTGGATATTCCCGACACATCCGCCATTACAGACGCGACCGGCAACACGCTGGCAGGCCTGCCCTATACCAGCGGCCCATCCTACTCCATCCGCACCCAGACTTTCGCGGATGTGCCCACCAATCATTGGGCCTGGAACTACATCGAACGGCTGTACAGCGCGGGTATCACCGGCGGCTGCACCATCACCCCGCTGAACTACTGCCCCACACAATCCGTCACCCGCGCGCAAATGGCAGTCTTTCTGCTGGTTGCCAGCCACGGCAGCGGGTACGTCCCGCCCGCCCCGAGCGGCATCTTCGCGGATGTGCCGGTCGGCAACCCTTATGCCGCCTGGGTCGAACAACTTGCGAACGAAGGCATCACCGGCGGCTGCGGCGGCAATAACTATTGCCCCAATTCCCCCGTCACCCGCCGTCAAATGGCCGTCTTCCTGCTGGTCGCCGAGCATGGTTCCGGCTACACTCCGCCCGCCGCGACCGGTATGTTTGCGGATGTGCCGGTGAACGATCCCTTTGCCGCCTGGATCGAACAACTTGCGAACGAAGGCATCACCGGCGGCTGCGGCGGCGGCAACTACTGCCCAACCCTGTCCGTGAATCGGGGACAGATGGCCGTCTTCCTCGTCAAAACATTCAATCTGCCATAAGGACATTTGTCGACCGGCGTATTAAAAACAACGGGACCTGGTTGCCGGGTTCCGTTGTTTTTTCGATGGACAGAGCTGAGGTGCTACAATACGCCCATCATCACAAGGAGAGTTTCTTATGGACAAAGTCATCATCAAGGACCTGCTGGCCCGCGGCGTGATCGGCGTGAACGCCTGGGAACGCGAGATCACACAGGACATCCTGATCAACGTTGTAGCATACACCGACACCCGCCGCGCCGCCGAGACCGACGACATCGAAGATTGCGTCAACTATAAAACGTTGTCGCAAAAAGTGCAGGCCCACGCCGAAAGCGCCGCGCGGCTGACGGTCGAGGCGCTGGCCAACGACCTGGCGCGCATTTGCCTGGAGGAGAAGAACGTGCAGCGCGTGCTGGTGCGCGTGGAAAAGCCGGGCGCGGTGCGGTTCGCGCGCTCGGTCGGCGTGGAAATCGAGCGCAGCCGCGGGGAGTAAACCTCACGGTTAAAGGCGCAGCGGGCCGGCGCCGCGACTGATGTTATCCAAAAACTCCTGGCGCGTGGCCAGGTTGGCGCGGAAAGCGCCGTGCATGGCAGAGGTGGTCATGCGCGCGTCGTGTTTTCGCACGCCGCGCATCATCGAACACAGATGCATGGCCTCCACCACCACCGCCACCCCCTGCGGCTTGAGCAGGTCGCGCAGAAAATCCGCGATTTGGCGGGTCATGCGCTCCTGCACCTGCAAACGGCGGGCGTACATATCCACAACGCGCGGAATTTTGGACAGGCCCAGCACCTTGCCAGCCGGGATGTAGGCCACGTGGGCGCGCCCGATGAAGGGCAGCATGTGATGCTCGCACAGGCTGTAGAATTCGATGTCGCGCACGATCACCATCTCGTCATAGCGAATCTCGAACAGGGCGCCGTTGACAATCTTCTGCGGGTCCATCTGGTAACCGCTCAACAATTCGCCAAACATGCGCGCCACCCGCCGCGGCGTGGATTGCAAACCCTCCCGCTGCGGGTCTTCACCCACCGCCCGCAGGAGTTGGGACACCGCCTGTTCGGCCACGGCTTCATCGATCCTGCCGGGCAGGGGTTGGATATCCTCCAGGTCTTCGTCAAAATCCGTCATTCGTTGCTCCGAAAAAACTGGCCCAGCCGGGGCTGGGCCAGTTCACTTTGCGCAGGGAAATATCAGCCAACTTCCGGTTCGATCAGGCCGTAGGTGCCGTTGCGGCGGCGGTACAGCACATTGATCTTGTTGGATTCTCCATTGTAGAAGATGAAAAAGTTATCGTGTCCAAGCAGGCGCATCTGTTCGACCGCCTCATCTTCGTTCATGGGCACCAGCGCGAACTTCTTGCGGCGCGCAACCATCGGCAGGAGTTCGCCGGTCTCGTCCACGGGCAGATCATCCACCTCGAACACTTCGGCAGCCGAGCGCCCGTCGCCGCGCCCGCGGGTGTGTTTGCCCTTGTAGCGCTCCACCTGGCGCTGCATCTTATCCAGCGCCGAGTCGAAGGCCGCATGAGTTTCGTCGGCGCGCTCCTCGGTGCGCAGCATGAACCCCCGTCCGCGCACGGTGATTTGCGCCACGTTGCGATCGGCGGCGCTGCGGGCGGTCTTGATGTGGGACAACTCCACCCGAATCTCATCGATCTCCTGCAGGTAACGCTCGAGCTTTTCAGCGCGCGTTACCACGTACTCTTTCAGACTGTCGTTCAAATGAAGGTTACGTGCCTGGACTTCCACTGTGTTGGACATTCGGTCCTCCGTAAAAAGGATGTGTAGGTCACGAACCGCTCACGCGTGCCGCAAACCGTGCCGCGGCAATGCGCGAGCGACTGTCAACGCATAAACCTGCAAAGCGCCGCCCGCCAGCAGGGCCTCCGCGCCCGCATTCAGGGTGGACCCCGTCGTGGCGACATCGTCCACCAGCAAAACCTTCTTTCCGCGAACCTCCGACCCACGAACCCGAAACACGCCGCGCACATTTTCCCGGCGCTGCTCCCTCGAAAGGCCCACCTGGGAATGGGTGTTGCGCCAACGCTGCAGGGCATGGGGAGCGTAGCGGTAGCCGAGGGCCAGGGCAAGCGGATGGGCGATCAACCCAACCTGATTATACCCGCGTTCCCGTCGGCGGGCTTCGCTGAGCGGAATGGGGATGAGGGTCTCCACCGGCCAGGCGAGTGACCGCACAAAACCCGTCATTTGCGCCGCAATGGCCTCGCCCATTGCCACGTCCTGCTTGTATTTCAAACGATGCAGCGCGCTGCGGATCGGGTCGTCGAAGACCAGCCAGGAGCGCAAGGCATGGTAGGGAGGCTGTTCCCGGGCGCAGTCGCTGCACAACCCGGGTTTGTCCTGCGGAGTCCCGCAGGAATCACAAACGTTCCCGCCAATGACAGGAACGTTTCTTTGACACTCGGGACACCATCGCGCTCCAGGCTGCTTGCAACCTCCGCAGACAGGCGGATAAACCCAATCCAGCGCCGTCCAGGCCAGCCGGTACAGGTCATAGAAGAACGAGGAACCACCCACTGTCACCTCACTCGCCAAACAGGATTTGGAAAGCCCGGGGAAAGGCACACCCCGGATGGCAAACTGGTTCAAGAAACAGAAAAGGTCATCAAGACAGCCGCAGTGCAACCGCAATCCACGCACATTTGAAGTTGTCTTTTACAGCAACAGCCCAGGGCTGTCCACCACCGGTAAACGAAGGCCAATCCGTCTCGTCACGTGCCCAGGAAGGCGCCCAGGGACTTGGAGATCTGGACCGCCGCGGGAGCCAGCAGGATGATCATGATGGACGGGAAGGTCAGCAGGGCCATCGGGATGATCATCTTGATTGGGGCCTTGTGGGCCTCTTCCTCGGCGCGCTGGCGGCGCTTGACACGCATCTGGTCCGACTGGATGCGCAGCACCTTCGCCAGGCTGACGCCGAGCATCTCGCTTTGGATGACAGCGGCGATGAAACTGGTCATTTCGGGAATGCCCATGCGGTCAGACATGTCGCGCAATGCGTCGCGGCGGGGCTTGCCCAATTGAATTTCGCGAATGGTGCGCAGGAAGGCCAGGGAAAGTTCATTCTCCCATTTCTCGCTGACCTTGGCCATGGCCGCATCGAAGCCCAGGCCGGCTTCCACGCAGATTGTCAACAGGTCGAGGGCGTCCGGCATGGCCTTGCGGACGTTGTGCTGCCGCCGGTTGATGACGCTTTGCAGCCAAAGCTGCGGGAAGAAAAATCCAAGCACCACAAAGATGACAACCACCAGGATGATCTGGAAGAGCGGCCAGCGGCTCGGCGCCAGCAAGGCAATGGTCAGCATCAGGCCGCCAAAGACAGCGGCCACTACAAAGCGGGAGGCAAGAAAAGTGGCGGCATCGATCTGGCCCGGGTTGCCTGCCAGCTCCAGTTTTCGGGAGGCATCCTGCAAGGCCTTCTGCGGCGTGAAGCGGGCCGAGAATTCTCCGATGTTTTTCATCATCGGCAAAAGGATACGTTCGGTAAACGGCTGCGATAGCTCGACCTCTTCGAGGGAGGTCACATCGCCCCGCTGGCTGGCCTCTGCCAGGCGTTCCATCAGGGGATCGCCGCCGCCATCCTGGGGACTTTGCGCATAACGCGAACCAACAATGCCGAGCATGATTGCGCTGCCGATTAAAACGACGGCCACCAGGCCCCAAATCAGGTAGGTCATGTTCATGCTACACCTCGATATCCGCAATCTTCATCATAATCACGTAACCCACCACAATCAGGAAAACTACGCTGCCAATCACGCCGATCACACAATAGGCGCCGCCGCCTTCCAGGGAACGCAGGTAGTCTGGATTGAGGAACCACAGGACCAGCGTCAGAAAGACCGGGATCAGGGACAGCACGGACCCGGAGGTGCGCACTTGGGCGGTCAGGGTCTGAATGTCGCCCTTGATGCGGATGCGTTCGCGAATGGTGAAGGAGATTGTATCCAGGATTTCGGAGAGGTTGCCGCCCACTTCGCGCTGCACGTTGATGGCTGTCACCATGAAATCCAGGTCCTGGCTGGGGATGCGGCGCAGCAGGTTTTCCAGGGACACCTCCATGGGGATGCCCAACTGCATTTCCTGCACGACACGCCGAAACTCATCGGAAATCGGGGATGGCATTTCCTTGCTGACCGCTTCCATGGCCTGCATGGTGGAGTAACCGGCGCGCAACCCGTTGACCATCAGGTTGATCATGTCCGGCAGTTGTTCGTTGAAGCGTTTGAGACGCCGCTTCTTCTGGTTGCCGATGTACATCCTGGGCAGGAGGAAGCCGATCACAGCGCCAATCAGGAAGGAAATCAGTTGCTGGTTTCCCAGCAGCCAGGCCAATGCGCCCGTCAGGATCACAGAGATGACGATCAGCGCGAAGTATTCCACCACCTTGAGCTTGACGTCGGCGCGGGCCAGTTCGCGCGCGACGCCGTCGCCAAAGGAGGTCTTCTCCACGCGGCGCGTCACCCATTCGGTCAGGGCCGTGTCGCCTTTCTGGCGGCCTTCGGCCTGCGCCCTTTCCTCACCCAGGTACTGCCCCAGGCGCTGGTCGAGGAGTGTGCGTTCACTCGAAATGGACACCACCAACCCGACCAAGAGAAGCACGATCAGGATGATGCCGCCGCCAATGATAAGCCAGGGAACGAATTGAGCCATGAGTGCTCTGTCTAATAACGCCGGCGCTCGCCGATGCCGAAAATGGCCGGCGGCAGGTGAATGCCGGCCCCTTCGATCTTGTCCATGAACTTGGGCCGCAGGCCGGTGGGACGCAGGCGGCCCACAATGCGGCCGTCCTCGATGCCGGTCTGTTCGAAGACAAACAAGTCGGTCAGGGTGATGACGTCGCCTTCCATGCCGCTGACTTCGGTGATGTGGGTCACTTTGCGCGTGCCGTCGCGCATGCGGGATTGGTGAACGATCACGTCAATGGCCGATGAGATTTGCTCACGGATGGCGCGCGAGGGCAGGTCCATGCCCGCCATCAGGGTCATGGTTTCGAGACGGGAGAGGGTGTCGCGCGGGCCGTTGGAGTGCAGGGTGGTCATGGAGCCGTCGTGACCCGTG
>JBMOMS010000149.1:0-11002 GCA_049324895.1 Chloroflexota bacterium | reverse complement strand
TTGCGCAAGGACAAAAGGAAGGCGCCTCCCAAACGGACCAGGCAGCCCAGGAGGCGCAAGGATTATGGGTAAAAACGGTACCAAAAACGGACCTGAAGCTGATCTTCAGGCCCGTCGTATTCCACAAAAAGAATGTTCACGCAGGGACCGGGATTCGGGCAATTTTTTTCTTCGGGCGGGAACGTGCCAGGTCGTAATTGGTTTGTAAATTAAGCCAGAACTCGGGGGAATTCCCGAAGGCATCTGCAAACAACCAGGCTGTTTCGGGCGTGATCCCGCGTTTGCCGCGCACGATCTCATTGATCCGCTGAACGGGAACACCGATATGGGCCGCAAATGCGACCTGGGACAACCCAAGCGGGCTTAGGAATTCTTCAAGGAGAATCTCCCCCGGGTGAGTGGGAATTCGATTTTCAGGTAACATTTTCTCTCCAGCTAGTGATAATCCATCAACTCAACATCCTGTGCGCCACGATCCCAACGAAAAATAATCCGCCATTGGTCGTTCACACGGATGCTGTAAAAGCCATCCAAATCGCCTTTCAAGGCTTCAAGCCTGTTGCCCGGCGGAAAGCGCAAATCATCCAGTTGATAGGCTGCGTTAAGGACATCCAATTTGCGAAGGGCGGCAACCTTCAGGGCCTGCGGAAAACGGCGGACTCGCGAAGTATTTCGCCCATGAAAAAGGTCTGCCGTCGCCGCATCGCCAAAGGACCGTATCGCCATGATTAACATTATAACGCTTACACGGTATCCATGTAAATCTGTGCAACTGGTTTCTTTGATACAATTCCCAAAAAGAGGTTCCCATGATCAAACTTCTCCCCATCGAACAAGCCGATTATGACGTCTTCCTCGAACAGGAGATCGTGGAATACGCCAAGGACCACGTCACAAATGGAAACTGGAGTCCCGAGGAAGCCCTGGAAAAATCCCGCAGGGAGTTCGAGCACCTCCTGCCCGACGGTCCGCGCTCGAAGGATCAGTTCGTCTTTACCATCTTCGAGGACGGGAACAACCAGAAGCTCGGCGTGCTGTGGGTGCAGGTCAAAATGGACGAACCCGGGCGCAAGGCCTTCATCTTCGACTTCATCATCGATGAGCAATTCCGCGGCAGGGGGTACGGCAAACAAGCCCTGGCCGCCCTCGACAAGAAGTTGATCGAGCTGGGTTCCGAAAGCGTCGGTCTGCACGTCTTCGGTCACAACACCAATGCCTTCGAGTTGTACAAGAAGATGGGCTACGAAGTCACCAATATCCACATGCGGAAGACGTACAAGAAATAATAAGCTGCAACGGCTTGCAGCGAATCTGCAACCTGCCCCTGTTTTTCGAATCTCATTCCACCCGGAGCACCCTGGACCGATCCTCTGAACACCAATTTGGTACAATCTTCCCATGCGCCAAGCCGTCACCCTCCTGCTGATTTGCGTACTCGCGCTCACCGCCTGTGAGCAAAAAACTGCGACGCCCTACCCCACCGTGGATCCCTTCGTGACGGGCAGCGGAAGCAGCCTGCCCCTCCAACCTGCAAACGCGGGATCGTTCGCCACGCGCACGCCGGGTGCCACACCCACGCGCGCGCCGCTCTCGGTCACCATCCCGCCGCGGGACCCGAATGCGCCGCTGGTCACGCCCACGCCCGATGCCCCGCACGCCCTGCCCACCCTGCGGCAAAACGCGGAACAATACGTGGTGCAACCCGGCGATGCGCTCGGCAGCATTGCCCAACGCTACGGGGTCAGCCTCGAAGCCTTGATGCAGGCCAATGACCTGGCCGACCCGAACCTGCTCCTGGTCGGCATGACGCTCGACATCCCCGCGCCCGATCCGAACTCGGTAGGACCCGCCTTCAAAGTCATCCCCGACTCGGAACTGGTCTACGGTCCCGCCTCCGCGCTCTTCGACGTGGAAGGCTTCATCCAGGAGCGCGGCGGCTACCTGAACAGCTATGTCCAGGACGTCAACGGCGAACTGCTGGGCGGGGCGCAGATCGTGACCCTGGTCTCGCAAAACTATTCGGTCAACCCGCGCCTGCTGCTGGCGCTGATCGAACACCAAAGCGGATGGCTCTCGAACCCCGCGCCGGTCATCAGCGATTATCCGCTCGGCTTTGCTGACGCCTATCACGCCGGCCTGTATCGCCAGTTGACCTGGGCCGCAGACGAACTCAACCGCGGCTATTACTGGTGGCGGGCCGGGGCGGTTGCCACCTGGGTGCTGGCCGACGGCACGGTCGTCCCGGTACACCCCAGCATCAACGCCGGCACGGCCGGCGTGCAGCGCCTGTTCTCACAACTGGACGCCTACGACGGCTGGCAAACCGACGTGACCCTCAACGGCCTGTTCAAGACCTACTACCTGCTGTTCGACAATCCCTTCGACCAGGCCATCGAGCCGCTCATCCCGCCCGGCCTGACACAGCCGCGTTTCACCCTGCCCTTTGCGCAGGGCGAAACCTGGTCCTTCACCGGCGGCCCGCACGGCGGCTGGGACACCGGCTCCGCCTGGGCCGCCGTGGATTTTGCCCCGCCCGGCGAAACGGCCGGCTGCGCCTCCAACGATGCCTGGGTCACGGCAGTCGCCGACGGCCTGATCGTGCGCGCCTCCAACGGCGCGGTCATGCAGGACCTGGACGGGGACGGCTACGAACAGACCGGCTGGGTCGTCTTCTACATGCACATCGAAAGCCGCGAGCGAATCGAGCCGGGCACCTACGTCTCGGCCGGTGACAGAATCGGGCATCCCTCCTGCGAGGGCGGCGTCTCGAACGGCACGCACGTCCACCTCGCGCGCAAATACAACGGCGAATGGATCGCCGCCGACGGTCCGCTGCCCTTCAACCTGGGCGGCTGGATCTCCAGCGGCGCCGGCATCGAATACGACGGCTACTTCACGCGCGGCAACGAACAAGTCGAGGCCTGGAACGGCGTGGACGCGATCAACCAGATCACGCATTAGGCGGCCATGATTCCCATGCCATCGTTCTCAGGCCCGCCTCATCAAGGCGGGTATAATTCCCGCCAGTGAAACGCCTGCTGCTTGCCCTCACCATCCTTGCCGTCTTCCAGTTCGCATGTGGAACGACCGCCCCTTCCCTGTGGGGAACCTACGCCACGCCTACCTCCGCGCCGCCAACCCGCCCGTCCACCGCGCGGCCCAGCAGGACCCCGCCTCCCAGCGCGACGGCCACGATTACCCTGACCCCCAGCGTCACCCCCACGGCCATCCGTTCCTTCGTCACTCCCACCCAACAGGCGGCGGTCGAAGGCCCGAGTCCCACCCCGCGCAACACCAGCACGGCCCCGATCCTGTATTACACCCAGAGCGGCGACACGCTGGCCGGCCTGGCCAGGCGTTTCGACGTGGAAATCGCCGAGATCACCTCCACCTCCCCCCTGCCCGCCTCGGTCGAGCTGATCACCCCCGGCACCCTGCTGGTCATCCCCGAGCGCGTCCTGGACAAAACGACCCCCAACGAGCAAATCCTGCCGGATAGCGAGGTGGTCTACACCGCCAGCGCCCTGGATTTCGACATCGACGCCTATCTCGAAGGCACGAACGGCTACCTGAGGAGTTACAGCGAATACCTCGGCTCGACCGGCTGGATCAGCGGCCCCAAAGCCATCCGCCGCCTGGCCGACGAGAACTCGATCAACCCGCGCCTGCTGCTGGCCGTGCTCGAATACGAAAGCCGCTGGGTGCGCGGCCAGCCCGTCGACATCCTGCACACCGAATACCCGATGGGCTATGAAAATTTCCGCTATAAAAGCATGTTCACCCAGATGGTCTGGGCCATCAACCAATTGTCCATCGGCTATTACGGCTGGCGCAACGGCACCATCACCGAACTGGATTTCCCCGACGGCACCCGCCTGCGCCTCGACCCGCGCCTGAACGCCGGCACGGTCGCCGTGCAATACCTGTTCTCGCGCCTGCACAGCCAGTCACAATGGGCGCAGATCATCGACCTCGAAACCGGCTTCCCCGCCCTGTACGAGGATATGTTCGGCGACCCCTGGGCGCGCGGGGAACTGGTCAACCCCATCTTTCCGCCCGGCCTGACCCAACCCACGCTGGGCCTGCCGTTCCAACCCAGGGTCGAATGGAGCTACACCGGCGGTCCGCACGGCGCCTGGGAGCACGACGGCGCCCTGGCCGCCATCGACTTTGCCCCGGCCACCGACCACGGCGGCTGCGCCGTCACCGACGCCTGGGTCACGGCCTCGGCGCCCGGGCTGGTTGTCCGCTCCGGGCAGGGGGTCGTGGTGCTAGACCTGGATGGCGACGGCTACGAACAAACCGGCTGGAACCTGCTCTACCTGCACATCGCCACCACCGACCGCGTCCGCAAGGGCGAATGGCTGGACGCCAACGACCCCATCGGGCATCCCTCCTGCGAGGGCGGCATCTCCACCGGCACCCACCTGCACTTCGCCCGCAAATACAACGGCGAATGGGTCGCAGCCGACGGACCGATTCCCCTGGTGCTGGACGGCTGGCGGGCCATCGCCGGGCAGAAACCCTACGAAGGGCTGCTCGTGCGCGGCGACAAAACCATCATTGCCGACCCGGTCGGACAGGCCTGGTCGATTATTTTCCGCGATCCCAATGTCACACCCACCCCGCCCGGCCCATAAACAGGCCTGGATGGTCCTGCTGGCCTGCGCCCTGCTGCTGGCTGGCTGCCTCCCATCCACCCCTGCCCCCCTCAAAACCCCCAGCCCCGCCACGACGACGGCCACGATCCCCCCGCTGCACACTCCGCTGCCGACCCGTCCCGCCTACAACCCCGGTCAACTGGTCGATTACACCGCCCAGGACGGCGACACCCTGCCGGCCCTGGCTGCGCGCTTCAACACCACCGTCGAGGAAATCTTCCAGGCCAACCCCATTATCCCGCGCGACGCCACCACCATGCCGCCCGGCCTGCCGATGAAGATTCCCATCTACTACCGGGCGCTGTGGGGCAGCTCATATCAGATCATGCCCGATCACGCCTTCGTCAACGGGCCGACCCAGGTGGGCTTCAGCACCGCAGCCTTCGTGAGCGCACACGACGGCTGGCTGAAGAACTACCGCACCTATGCCGGCGGTCAATGGCGCAGCGGCGCCGAATTGGTGGATTACGTGGCCCTCAATTTCAGCATCAGCCCGCGCCTGCTGCTGGCCCTGCTGGAACACCAGGGTCATGCCCTCTCCGCGCCCAGACCGCCCATGGAGGATTACGTCCTGGGCCACCGCCAGGTCTACTATGAAAGCGTCTACCTGCAGCTGGTCTGGGCCGCCAACACGCTCAACAACGGCTACTATGGCTGGCGCGGCGGCAGCCTGCTGGAACTGGAACTCCCGGAAGGCTTGCTGATCCGCCCGGACCCGTGGCAGAACGCCGCCACGGTGGCCCTGCAATACTACTTCTCGAAGGTGTACACCCTCGGGAATTTCAAAGCGGCCACCGGCTCGATGGGCTTGATCCGCACCTATACGGACCTGTTCGGCGACCCGTGGGAGACTCAATTCGAGCTGATCCCGGGCAACCTGAAACAACCCGACCTGCTGCTGCCCTTCCCACCCGGCCGCGTCTGGTCCTACACGGGCGGACCGCACACCGGCTGGGGCACGGGCCTGCCCTTCGTGGCAGTGGATTTTGCGCCGCCCTCCGAATTCTCGGGCTGTTTCAAGGTCGAGCCGCAGCAGTTTTCAGTCGCCATGGCCGATGGGCTGGTGGTGCGCTCGGGAGAGGAAGGCCTGGCGCTCGACCTGGACAAGGACGGCGACGAGCGCACCGGCTGGGTGCTCTATTACCTGCACCTGGCGCGCGACAGCCGCGCTCCGGCCGGGCAGGAATTGCGCGCCGGCGACTTCATCGGCTATCCCTCCTGTGAGGGCGGGCGCGTGACCGGAACACACGTGCATGTCGCGCGCAAATACAACGGCGAATGGGTCCTGGCCGACAGCGTTCTGCCCTTCAACATGGAAGGCTGGATCACGCACAACGGTTCGACCGCCTACCAGGGCACTCTCACGCGCGGCAGCCTGACCGTCATCGCCTGCGAGTGCGGCGACGCGAACACCGCCATCATGGCCGGGCTGCGCTAGCAGTTTGTCGGAGAGAGATGTTTCAAGGCGCAAAACGCTAATTTGAACCGCGAAGGACGCCAGGAACGCGACGTTTAAAAGGTTTTCATTGCGATCTTAGCGCGCTTCGCGGTCAAAAAGCGGCATTGGTTGGGTTCTCCGACAGCCTGCTAGGGTCGGCTCAAGCCAAGATGCGTAGTGACGACGTTTGTGGGTTAACCATTAAATCTGACCATAAAGTAACCTCGCCCTGTCTGCCTTGCGACTGCGAAGAGCGTCGAAGGGGCGCGCGGCTCGGTTTCGACGGTTTCGACAAGCTCAACCACCAGCTCAACCACCAACTCAGGGCATAGAATCTGCTGAAATTTATGTTCGATTAATAGGGGGTACCGCAACGTTCACGTTGCGTGTGGCTTGGCAGCGTCCACTCGCAAGATAAATCTTGCGGTACCGAACACCTGGTTTATTGTTCGATTAATTTGGAAAAGCACAACAGTCGTCCCGCAAGCGCGACCAAAGCCGCCACTACATGCACTCATTTTTTTACAGGGCGCCCAATCTGGTTCCACACCTCCAGAAAAAAATCCCCGCCGCAGCGGGGATTTCGTTTTCTATGCGGCAGGCGGCTGCCAGGCGCCTTCCTTCACCAGGGCCTCGCCTTCGTAGATCTGGTAGCGCAATTCCATCGGGAAGGCTTTGCTAAGCATGGCCTGCGCGGGACAATATTTGAGCGCCGAAAGCTCGATGGCGCGCAGCAGCGCCGCCTCTTCCAGCCCTGCGCCGCGCAGCACGTAGGTGATGACTGCACGGGTAAAGACTTTGGGGTGCTCCCCGGCGCGTTCCGCGCTGACGTTGACGTCGAAGCCCGTCACATTCTGCTTCTTCTTGCGCAGGATGGAAATCACATCCATGCCGGTGCAGCCTGCCAGGCCCAGCGCGATCAACTCCATCGGACGGGCAGCGGTATCGTCGCCGCCCACGCCGGGATCGGTATCGACCCTGACCTCGTGGCCGCTATCCGCCCGGCCGACAAAGGTCATCTTTTCCTTCCAACTTAACTTTGCTTCCATAGGTTACTCCATAATGAGGGGGGTGACATATTTTTCGAGCGCGGCATAGGAAATCTCGCCCACCCATTGCAGGCGGACAATACCGGCGCGATCGATGACGTAGGAACTGGGCAGGCTCATGTTCTTGAAGGCCTGCTCGGTGGCGATATATTGCGGGTCGAGCCAGACAGGGAAGGTCAACGCATACTCCTCGACGAATTGCGCCACATCCGCGGCCGGGTCGCCGTCGTTGATGGCGATGATCGTGAACCCTTCCATCTGGTACGCCTCGTAATAGGCTTGCAGGGTGGGCATTTCTGCCTTGCAGGGCGGACACCAGGTGGCCCACAGGTTGACCAGCGCCACCTGTCCGCGGTAATCGGCCAGGGAAATGGGACTCCCAGCGAGGTCGGTCAGGCTGAGCGCAGGGGCCTCGTATTCAACCGACACGGGGATGGAGGAGATATTTTCGGTGCGGGCTTCCAGGGAGGCCGCGGCTTTCGGCAGCAGGGCGAAGGCCGCCACGCCGAGCAGAATCAGGCCCAGCCCCGCGACGACCAGCGGCAGGGGGAAGGCGTTCTTCCGATGATGGGATGGATCGATCATTCAAGCTCCAGCAAAGCGGCGCCCGCACGGGGCGCGGAAAAGGTCATCAGGTGCAGCCGCCGCCCTCGCCGTTGACGTATCCGCAGCGCGGACATTCGAGCTGCAGCAGGCCGTTGTAATCCAGCCGCCCTTCGCCGCACTTTGGGCAGGCGGCGCCCAGGCGCAATGGCTCAGACTTGGGCAATTCGGGCTGGCCGATGCCCATCAACAGCAATTCCAGCGCGGAGAGGGTGCGTTCGGAGTCGGCGGTCACGGGAGTGGGCGCAGGCTAATGCGCGCTGTGCAGCAGGTCGTCGAGGTGCAGGCTTTTGAACAGCCGCTGGCGAACATCGGCAGGCAGGCCCTCGCGCACAGTCTCGGTCTGGTACAGGTCGATGGTCTTCTTCATGGTGTCGACCACCACGCGGCAGTCGTCACATTCGGAGAGGTGGCGTTCCAGTTCACGGCACAATTCCTCGCGCAGTGAGCCATCCACATAGTCCGAAATGCTGCCCAGCAATTCGTTACATTCCTGTTTATGTTGGTGTTTCACTTCACTCGCTCCTCGCTCAACCGTCCACCGAAATAAGCCGATAATTGTTCCCGCAAGTGCAGCCGCGCGCGCAGCAGGCGGGTCTTCACAGCAGTCTCGGTCAACCCCAGCGCCTGGCTGGTCTCCTGGATCGACATACCTTCGATATCGCGCAGCAGGAAAACCACGCGCAGTTTCTCGGGCAGTTTCAGGATGGCCGCATCCAGCGCGCGCTGGGACTCAGCCGTCAGGAAATCGGATTCGGGCAGGCAGCACCAGTCGGTCAGTTGCACGGGAGCGGGCAGGTCGTCCGCATCCTCCTGCGGCTCCTCTGCGATCTCCACCTGCGGCCGCTGGCGGCGGATGAGCATCAGCGCCTCGTTGACGGCGATGCGGTACAGCCAGGTCAGCGGGCTGGAGCGGCCCTCGAAATTCTTGAGCGATTGCAGGGCCTTGAGGAAGGTGTTTTGCAGCACATCCTCGGCATCCTGTGGGGTGCCCAGCATCTTTAGCCCCAGCCGGTAGATGGGCGCGGAGGCCAGGTCGACCAGGCGGGCAAACTCGGCGCGGTCGCCCGCTTTCAACAGTTCAACCGAAATTTCAGATTGTGTCGTATCGATCATCATTTAGATGCAAACCTCGTAAAAAAGTCACAAAGTATGGATGACCTGGAGTCCGCAAGTTCTACTTGCGCATTGTCCCGAAGTGGAACTTCGGGACTCCAGGGCACACCCTAACATTTCGAGAAGATACAAAAAGTCTCGAACTGCGCACAGTATAACCGAGAATGAATCGAGGCGGGTTCTTCGGGTGGGAGAGGGGGCCGCAAGTTCGACTGGCGAATGGCTGGCAGTTCTCCACGTTAAGGCGGCAGTTAAGCTAATGTCCTTTGACCACCTTTCCTCCCTTTTTCATCACGAAAATGGCGGGATTAATGTCTATACTTTTATGATGTTTGATACTACTTGCATTTTAAGGTTGGCGATAAGATGAGAAAATGTTGGACACTTTTGTGGACATCCCCCTCTTCCAGGGCTTTAGCGAACGTCAGATCCACCTGCTCACGCCCCTGTTCCAGCCGTATGCCTGCCCCGAGGATACGATGCTCTTCGAACAGGGCAGCAAGGCGGAATATCTGTACATGCTCCTGCAAGGAACGGTGGAAGTGCGCTACAAGCCATACGACGGCCCGCCCATCGTGCTGACGCGCCTGAAAGCGGGTGACGTGGTCGGCTGGTCGGCGGTGATCGGCAGCCCCGCGTACACCTCGGGGGCGCGCAGCACCTCCCCGGTCGAGGCCCTGCGCATCCGCGGGCGCGACCTGGAATGGCTGTGCAGGGAACATCCCAACACAGGCTCCACCATCCTGGACCGGCTGGCGCAGGTGGTATCATTGCGGTGGAAGAACGCCCGCGCACAGGTCAAGACCATGCTGAGGGAGGGCGTGGGCGCCTACAAGGTTCACGGCTCATAAGGAGACGACATGTTGACGCAAGCGCAAGACCAGGAAAGCCAGATTCGCGGCCTGATCGAAAAACTGGATGCCTACGTGGAACAATTCCACGGCGGCAGCGTGGAAATGGTTGCATTTGATGGCAAGACCCTCTCGATTCGGCTGGGCGGCGCCTGCCTGGGATGTCCGCTCTCCCCCTCCACCCTGCACGGATGGGTGGCGGGCACCGTCCATCAATTCTTCCCCGACGTGGAAGTGGTCGAAGCCAAGTAGATGACAAAAAACTCCCTGGCAAACAGGGAGTTTTTTCTTGCCCGCCCAACCGCTGGGCGGTTAGTCCCCAGGGGCGATTCATGATTGAACTGCAGCCCGAAGCTGATTGTCCAATTCCCGTTCTCATGCTGTAATACAAAAGGAGGTCAAAATGCACCATGTATATTATTTCTCCCGCCTGGTTTTGGTTGCTTTCTCTTTTGCGCTTGCTGGTTGTACAACCCATACAACCGTTTCCCCATATCCCAATCCTCCCATCGTCACCGCTTCATCGACGCCCACCCTGCCCGCCCGTACCCCAGTCCCATTTGGAAAAAATAAACCAGCAACACCCACCAGATATTACCCGCCCACGCTTGCGCGCGACTTCGGCCAGGGAGATATTGCCGAAATTGCCAGCCAGGATGCGCTCAACTATTCCGATGAAGAATTGTTCGAACTGCTGGTCAGCCAGTGGCTGGAAAAATACAAAACAGGCGTCATCCCGAATAATAACATCTCAGATTACAGGATCGATGAGGTAAAGATCGACCAAAGGCCAAGAAAGGAATTTGAGGTCGTCGCATGGGTCATTTTCTCGATTCAGCCCAATAGTGAACATCTAGGCAATTGGGGAACACTAGTAAGGAAATATGCAGACTCAACTGACCCCTGGGATCATTTGAGCACCACTTTTGGTATTTATCGAGATGGAAATTCCCTGAAACTGAGATGGATACCTAGCTGGGGCACATAAACCAGCCGTTTGCTGATTATCCAGCCTGGCATGAGCATACAACAAGGAAATCGAAATGCGCCGCATACATTATTTCTCCCACCTGGTTTTGGTTGCCTTTTCTTTCGCGCTTGTTGGTTGCGCAGCCAATGTAACTGTTTCCCCATACCCAAACCCTGTCACAATCACTGCCTCCTCCATATCCACTCCGTTATCGTCTACCTTGACTCCATCAGGTAAATATATAGCGCCGACTGCCCCTGGATTGCCCCCTCAATCGTGCGATTTCGGACAAGGCGACCTTGCCGAAATAGAAA
>JBMOMS010000148.1:0-11465 GCA_049324895.1 Chloroflexota bacterium | reverse complement strand
TGCCGATTCCCATCCCACACGGGATGGACGGTTAGTTGCATTGCGGCATCGAACGCGCGCGGCGCACACGCTCGGTCAACGGGCGTTTGGCGATCACGTTGATCTTGTTGGCGTTTTCGAGGATGTGGGTGGAGACGACCTCCCAGCCTTCCTCGCCCCATTCATTGAGTGTGTTCTGGAGCACATCCGCCTTCACGCCCGACCAGAACGTGCCCACCGTTTCGACGCGGTACTCCCATTTTTGCATTTCTTCTGACATTTTGTCTCCTCGGATGTTCACGAAAGTGAAGGGCTATTTTCAACCTGGGCCAACTGAGAGGCCTGTTTTTGGCCCAGGTTTCACGTGAAACGCCAGGCCTACGCCTTCGTCTCGCGGCGGTACAGCACGTAGGAATAGATTAGCAGGAACAGGGTCGAACCAAACAGCGGGACGAACAGGAACCAGAAAGCCCACATGCCGCCGAGCAGCCCGCCAATCATCGCCAGGATGCCTGAGACTATGAACAGGATCGCTCCCAGGCGATGGGTCTCATCCCAAACGTAGTCGCTGTTCAGCGTCCACGGGGTGCGGATGCCGATGAAGTAGTTGCGTTTGGCCTTGCGCAGCATGAAGCCAATGGCGACGAACAGGATACCCATGAAGGGCAGCATGGCCGCGCTCATCTTGAAGTTCTGGTAGCCCAGGCTCCAGGCCAGGGTCAGGCCGTGGACGTACAACATGAAACTGATGATCAGCACGATGAACAGGTTGAAGGCTTCGCGGAACTGGGCGATGTTGGCCTTGAGCGGGTCAATCGAGGGAATGACCAGGAAAAGCGCCAGCATCCCCAGCGTGACCAGCGGCATGAGGAACAATCCCCAGAATTTGGGCATGTAGCCATCCACCTGGTCGTCCACGTTCCAGTGCGAGGCCATCTGTTCGGGCATCCGATCCCAAATCAACAGGCCGGCCAGAATGGCTGTGACGATCAAAACGAGCGAAATAACGAGAGTGGTGCGGGTTGACATTCTTTCTCCTTGCAGCGCATCGGCGCTGTTTCACGTGAAACGAACAGGGTGGGGCGGGAGGAACGCTCCCGCCCGCGCCTTACTTGTCTTCCTTGTGTAAGTTTTGCTGCGCCAGCGAGACCATGCCGCTCATGCCGCCCAGGTTCATGGTGTCCACGGCGGAGGAGGGCACGATCACCAGGGCGCCTTTTTCCTTCAGGCCTTCGAACAGCATGTTCATGGCGCGCAGGTGCAGGGCGGTCGGGTTGTTGATGTAGGACTGCGAGGCCTCGGCAAACGATTCGGCAATCTGCTTCTCGGACTCGCCAAGGATGACGCGCGCCTGGCGTTCGCGCTCGGCCTGGGCCTGGCGGGACATGGCATCCTCCAGATCCTGCGGGATGACGATGTCGCGGATCTCCACCGACTGCACGGTCACACCCCAGGGCGTGGTGCGCTCGTCGATGAGTTTCTGCAATTCCTGGTCGATTACGCTGCGGCCCACCAGAATGTCGGCCAACATCATTCGGCCGGTGATGTCGCGCAGGGCGGTCTGGGCGGCCCAGTCCACAGCGGCGCGGTAATTCTCAACTTCCAGTGCGGCCTTCTCGGCATCCCACACAACCCAGAACAGCACGGCATCCACATCCACAGGCACGGTGTCCTTGGTGAGCGTCTTCTGGGCCGCGAAGGGCGTCACCATCACGCGATGGTCGATCCAGGACGGGATGGAGTCGATCATGGGCACGATCCAAAACATGCCCGGGCCTTTCAAGCCCATGAACTTGCCCAGGCGCAGGACAACGGCCTTTTCCCACTGGGACGCCACTTTCAGGGCAAACAGGAGATAAGTTCCGATCAGCAGCGTGCCAAGCACGAAGGCGCCGATCCAGCCATCGCCGACTTTGCCATCCATCAGGATCGCGCCCAGCGTGCCAGCCACCAGCAGCACGCCAAACAGCGCACCCGCAATCGGCGGGATGTGCTGGTCGATCTTTGCGGGACGGGCATCTTTCATCATACTGAATTTCATGTCATTCTCCTTGTGTGTTCATCTCGGTCTGGACTTCGAGCTGCTCCAGTAATTTTTGCCTAATCTCTTCGGACGAGAATCCCAGGCGGCGGGCCTCGCGCACATAACGGACGGCCAGCGCAGCCAGGGACTCGCGCCTCAGCCGCTCCGAGATTTCGGGCGGCGGCTTTTCGGCGATGTATGTGCCGCGGCCCTGCTGGGTGGAAATCACGCCGGCCTCGTCCAACATGCGGTAGGAGCGCGCCACCGTGTTGAAGTTGACGCGCAGTTCCTCAGCCAGCGCCCGCACGGTCGGCAGTTGGTCGCCTGGCTTGAGCGTTCCATCCGCAATCTGCTGCTTGATCTGTTCGATCAGTTGCAGGTAGATGGGCAGGTCGGAGCGCAGGTCAATTTGGAGGGTTTCAGAAAATCTCTTGTTCATAATTGTATCATTGTATGATTGTACTAATTGTATCACCGCCACAACCGGTGTCAAGCCCCAACCCAAAGCGGGCATCGACCGATGCCCGCCGGGGTATACCCACCAGAACCTTACACACTCACGCCGCGCGGCGTGTCTTTCGGATGGCAACACCCAGCCTGCGGATGCCCTCCTCGATCTCATCGGTCGGGTGGGCGGCAAAGTTGAGGCGCATCCATTCGCCCCCGCTCGCCCCGTCGGTGAAGAAGAAGTGGCCCGGCGAAAAGGACACCCCCTCGCGGCAGGCCGTCGGCAGCAACTCCGCGGCGGATAGGGGCGCGGGCAGCCGCAGCCAGATGAACAGTCCGCCCTTCGGCACCTCGAAGGAGACCCCCGCGGGCAGGTGGCGGGCGATGGCTCCCAGCATGGCGTCGCGCCGTTTGCGGAAGACCTGGCGCGAGCGGTGCAGGTAGGCCTGGTAACGCCCAACGGTCACGTAGGCATCCAGCGCGCGCTGGATCAAGGTGGAGGTCGCCAGGTCGCTGACCCGCTTGAAGTTGAGCAGGCTGTCGTACACGGGGCCGTCCGCCACGATGAAGCCGACGCGCAGGCCGGGCATCAGCATCTTCGAGAAGGTGCTGACGTAGATCACCTGCCCGCCGGGGTCGAGCGCCTTGAGCGACGGCTGGGCATGGCCCTCGTAGCGCAGGTCGCCGACGAAGTCATCTTCGAGGATCGGGACGTTGTAACGGTCGGCCAGCACGATCAACTGTCGGCGGCGGGCGCCGCTCAGGCAGGTGCCGGTCGGGTTGTGGAAGTTCGGGACAGTGTAGATCAACCTGGGATGATACTGCTGGAGGAGCGTCTCCAGTTTGTCCACCTGCATCCCCTGGCCGTCCATCGGGACGCCGACGATTTGAAACCCGAGCGTGCGGAACAGGTCGAGGGCGGCGGAGTAGGTCGGGTCTTCGACCAGGACGATGTCATTGGGCTTGAGCAGCACCTGGGCGGCCAGGAAGATGGCCTGCTGTGAGCCGGCTGTGATGAGGATGTTTTCGGGATGGGCCTGCAGTCCCTGGCTGGCCAGGATGTGGGCGATGCCTTCGCGCAGGGGAGCGTAGCCGTTGCGCTCGCCGTATTCCAACGCGGCGATCTGGTCGCGGCGCATGACGGTCTGGATGATCCTGCGAAATTCCTCGGACGGAAACTGGCGCGCGTCGCTGACGCCGCTGGCAAAGCTGATCGGGTGCGGATGCCCGCCGGCGGCCAGCATTTCGTCGGCCACCTCCGACTTGGGCATGATGTGCCCGGAGCGCAGGCTTTGCTGCCAGAGCGGCAGGGCAATCCCATCCCTGTGTTTTGGAATGGCAGGAACTGGATTCTGCGGCAGGACGTAGGTGCCGCTGCCCATGCGCGAGAAGACCAGGCCGTCCGCCTCCAACTCGGCGTAGGCGTTCTCGACCGTGGTGCGATTGACCCCCAGGTCGCGCGCCAATTGTCGGCAGGCGGGCAGGCGCGTGTCGGCGGTCAGGTTTCCCGACAGGATCGCCTGGCGCAGGTAGGCTCCGATTTGGTGGTACAGCGGGGTCTGGCTTTGTCGGTCGAGGGGAATGCGCATGACGGGCCTCCATTGGTATTGGCTGGGTGACTATAACATCATCCCGCCTGAAAAAGAAGAGACAATTCCTCCCAACAGGCCCAGGTCGGCAAAATTGGCCTGCTTCTCTTTGCTAAATATTGGCCCTTAACATATCCCAATTTCGGCCTAGAATCCCAATCCAGAGAGGCGCATGGAATGCCTCTCTGGATTTTTGTATATTCCCTGCGGATTGGCCGTCTCCTGACAGAAAACCCGCATGGCAAATCTCACAGAAGTTAGGAGCACAACATGGAACAAAAGACGGGTACCTGGACGGAGAAGAAGGGTCTGGCGCAAATGCTGAAGGGCGGCGTCATCATGGACGTGGTCAACGCCGAGCAGGCCAAAATTGCGGAAGAAGCGGGCGCATGCGCGGTGATGGCGCTGGAACGCGTCCCGGCCGACATCCGCGCGGACGGCGGCGTGGCGCGCATGTCGGACCCCGACATGATCCTGAAGATCATGGATGCGGTCACCATCCCGGTCATGGCCAAGTGCCGCATCGGACACTTCGTCGAGGCGCAGATCCTCGAAGCCATCGGAATCGACTACATCGACGAGTCGGAAGTGCTAACTCCCGCTGACGAGGTCAACCACATCTTGAAGCACAACTTCAAGGTACCCTTCGTGTGCGGATGCCGCAACCTGGGCGAGGCCCTGCGCCGCGTGGGCGAAGGCGCGGCCATGATCCGCACCAAGGGTGAGGCCGGGACCGGCGACGTGGTGGAAGCCGTGCGCCATGCCCGCACCGTGCTGGGCGACATCCGCCACCTGACCACCATGGCCGATGAGGAACTGATGCGCTATTCGAAGGAAATCGGCGCGCCCTACGAATTGGTGAAGGAGACCAAGGAACTCGGACGCATGCCCGTGGTCAACTTTGCGGCGGGCGGCGTGGCCACCCCTGCCGACGCGGCGTTGATGATGCAGCTGGGCGTGGACGGCGTCTTCGTCGGCTCGGGCATCTTCAAGAGCGGCGACCCCGCCAAACGCGCGGCGGCCATCGTCAAGGCGGTGACCCATTACCAGGACGCCGGCATCCTCGCGGAAGTCAGCAAGAATCTGGGCGAGCCGATGGTCGGGCGCAACGTGTCGCAGATGCCCGAAGGCGAGAAGATCGCGGGACGCGGCTGGTAAGAACAGTCATCGGTCATCAGTGAATGGTGATCCGTGGTTTCAGAACCGATGACTGTTCCCTGAACGCTGTTGCCTGGTTGCAAAGACTATGAAAATCGGCGTCCTCGCCTTACAGGGCGATTTTTCTGAACACATCTCCATGCTGAAAAGAATCGGCGTGGCGGCGGTCGAAGTCCGTTTGCCGAAGCATCTCGACGGGCTGAACGGCTTGATCATCCCCGGCGGCGAGTCGACCACCATCGGCAAACTGGCCGTGGCCTATGACCTGATGGAGCCGCTGCGCCAGTTCGGCCAGTCTCATGCCATTTGGGGCACCTGCGCCGGGGCCATCTTCCTCTCAAAGAATGCCAAAGCCGACCAGCCCCTGCTGGGCTTGATGGACATCACCGTGCAGCGCAATGCCTTCGGACGGCAGGTGGATTCCTTCGAGACCGACCTCGACATCGACGAGTTGAAGCGGGCGACCGGCAGCGACCACCCCTATCATGCGGTCTTCATCCGCGCCCCGATCATCGAGTCGGTGCATGGACAGGCCAGGGTGCTTTCCGCGCTCGAAGACGGGCGCATCGTGGCCGCGCAGGAGGGGCGGCTGCTGGCCACCTCCTTCCACCCCGAACTGACGGACGACACCCGCTTCCATCAGTATTTTGTCTCACTATCAGGGTAAAATTAGGCCCTAAAGGTTTCAAAACCTTTAGGGCCCTTTTCATTAAACCATGCCCATCCGCCCGCTCGACCTGCGTGACCTGCCCAATTTGTACCGATTCCGCGACGAGGCCATCGGCCTGGATACGGCGCGGATGTTGACGCGCGGCAGCCCCCTGGGGGCGGCGGGGTTGATCTCCTACGTCAACCCGGCGCGGCACATCCACACCGCCGTGGCCGAGGGCGACGGCGCGGCCGTGCTGGGCGGGGTCATTCACTCGCTGGGCGAAACCTTCGCCAAATTGCTGTACGTTGCGCCCTCCTCGCGGTTGGATCATCCCGACCTGCCCGCGCTCATCGAGCATCTCTGCGCCGAGGCGGGAAGTTGGGGCGCGTTCCACGTCATTGCCGAGGTGGACGAGACCAGCCAGGCCTTCCCGTCCCTGCGGCGGGCCGGCTTCTCGGTCTACGCCTGGCAGCGCATGTGGGATGTCAGCCAGTTGAACGGCGGGCAGGCCAAAATCCGCTGGGAACGGATGCGCGAGGCGCAAATCACGGCAGTGCAGAGTCTCTACCAGCAGATCGTGCCGCCCCTGCTGCATCCTGTGGAACCCATGCCGAAACACGCGGCGGGCTTCATCTGCAACGAAGGCGTCAAGTGTTACGTCCACTTGAATGCCGGCGCAAACGGAATTGCGCTCTCACCGCTGATTCACCCCGAGGCCGTCGAGGTGGGCGCAAAACTCAGCAACCTGGTGGAAACCCTGCCCGGTCGACGCGGTCGACCCGTATATCTGTGCGTGCGTTCATACCAGGCCTGGCTCGAGCCTGTGCTGGCCGACCTGGGCGCCTCAGCCGGGCCGCGCCAGGCCGTGATGGTCAAACACCTGGCGCGCCTCATCAAGGATGAGCAGGCTGTGCGGACCACCCAACCGGCTGGCGTGAGCGTCCAGCCCTCGCACCTGTCGAGGATGGATGGCGGTAAAAAATAGGAGGACCAGTCCATGAATGAACCCCGCACCTATCGACACCCGTCCCTCCAGTATGCTCTCGTCCTGCTGTCCATGCTGATGCTGGGCGGCGGCCTGCTCCTGATGGGCAGCCTGGGAGGCGATCCCTGGGGGGCGGTCTTCGTGGGAATCATGTTCCTCTTCATCCTGGGATATTACGTTTTTACCCTCAGCAACACCGTTACCCTCAGCGACGCAGGGATCGCCGCCAGGAACCTCCTGGGTGAGAAATCCCTGGCCTGGGGCGAGATTCAACAGGCGGGCGGGGGCGGCGGCCTCAAGCTGAAAAACATGGATGGCGATGTGACCGTTTCGATCCCGTCGGATTTGCCCGGCTTCGAGGAGATCGTGGAAACCGTCGGCGCAAAATGCCCAGCCCTGTTCGCTGCGAAGGAATTCGCCGAGGTCGACAGCGGACTGCGCTTCTTCCTTCCCTTCGGCCTGCTGGCCATCCTGGCAGGCGGCGCGCTGGCCTTTCCGACCTTCATCTTCCGCGGTTTTACCAGCCTGCCCGCCGCAGCCCTGCTGCCAATGATCGGCCTGGCGGTGCTGTTCCTGTTCATCCTGGGCACGGCCCTCTCCACCCCGCGCGCGATCACACAGGATGGGAACATCCTGCGCATCCAATACTTGGGACGCGAGAGGAGCCTGTCTGCCGACGAAATCGAAGCGGTGGAGCTGAAATACCAAAGCACGCGCAGCGGGCGGGTCTACCATCCCTCGCTCAGGCTGAACAACGGCAAAAACGTGCGCATTTCGGGCCTGCGGCTCGGGGCGGCTGTCATGTATTTGGTATTAAAAGAATGGCACAAAAGGCAAACCGGCGGCAATTTCTTTGTATAATGGGCGCAGATTGAAGAACAGGCAGGTACGCACACATGGTGATCAGCCACTAACCCCTCGTATGCCGCGCGGACGGGCAGCCCCCGGCGGCGCAAGTATTTTCGTGTTGCCTTTCCATACCGCCCGGCAAGCGGTATTCTCCCCAAGCGAAAAAACATCATGAGTCAAATGCGAATCACAGACGACCTGGAAGCGCTGCTCGACGTGCTTCCTGTGAACATCCGTCACGCCGTCGAAAAAGTCGACGACAGCGACAACCTGTTGGAGATCATCCTCGACCTGGGCCGCGTGCCCACCGCCCGCTTCGTCGAGCGCGAGGTCACCCTGCAGGACAAGGAAATCTCCCGCCCCGAGATCGACCACGTGGTCGAACGTGTGGGCAACTTCGACACCGACAACCGCGCCGGTATCGAGCGCACCCTGCACCGCATCTCGGGCATCCGCAACCGCCGCGGCGCGGTGGTGGGCCTCACCCTGCGCGTGGGCCGCGCCGTGTACGGCACGGTCGACATCATCCAGGACATCATCGAATCGGGCAAGTCGGTGCTCATCCTCGGGCGGCCGGGCGTGGGCAAAACCACCCTGCTGCGCGAGGCGGCCCGCATCCTGGCCGAGAAAAAACGCGTGGTGGTCGTGGATACCTCCAACGAAATCGGCGGCGACGGCGACGTGCCGCATCCCGCCGTGGGCAAGGCCCGCCGCATGCAAGTCCGCGAGCCAATGCTCCAGCACGAAGTCATGATCGAGGCGGTCGAGAACCACAACCCCGAGGTCATCGTCATTGACGAGATTGGCCGCGAACAGGAAACCCTGGCCGCCCGCACCATCGCCGAACGCGGCGTGCAGCTGGTCGGCACGGCCCACGGACAGACCCTCGACAACCTGCTGCTCAACCCCACCCTGAGCGACCTGGTGGGCGGGATCGAAGCGGTCACGCTCTCAGACGAGGAAGCCCGCCGGCGCGGGACCCAGAAAACGGTCCTGGAGCGCCGCGCGCCGCCCACCTTCGACGTGCTGATCGAAATCCAGCATCGTGAGCGTTTTGCGGTCCACACCGACATCATGGGATCGGTCGACGCGCTGCTGCGCGGCTTCCCCCTGCCGCCCGAGATTCGCACCCGCGACGAGGGGGGCAAGGTGGTGATCGAACAGGCCGCGCCCGTCCCCACCGCACGCGCCGAGGCGGGAAAATCCCCGCGCCGCGGGCGGACGGCGGGTCCCATTCCCGAAGAACCCCGCCGCCCCGAGCCAACCCCGTTCAACGCCGCCCCGCCGACGAATGGTCACAGCCTGCGGACGATCCGCGTCTACCCTTATGGCGTGGCGCGCAACCGCCTGCAGCAGGCCGCCAAACGCCTGGGCGTGCCTGCGATAGTCGTGCGCGAGCCTGGTGAGGCCGACGCCCTCGTGACCCTGCGCGCCTACTATCGCGACCGCCAGCAGCCCATCGTGGAGGCCGAGTCGCGCGGCATGCCGATCTACGTGCTGCGCGCCAACACCGTCAACCAGGTGGAGCAATTCCTGGGCGACCTGTTCAACCTGCACACAGAAAACACCCCGGCCAGCGGTGAAATGGACCTGGTGCGCGAACAAACCCAGCAAGCCATCTCCGCCGTGCTGAACGGCGAGCGCTGGGTGGACCTGCCCCCGGGGCCCTCGCTGGTGCGAAGGCTCCAGCATGAGATGGCCCGCGGCGCCGAACTGGTCAGCCATTCGTATGGCAAGGAACCACGGCGGCATGTGAGAATCTTCAGGGAGTAGATGCGTGGAGAGCAGGGCGTAGTCGCCGCCCGTCGCCCCTCCCTGCTCTCCCCCTACTCTCTATTCTCTACTCTCTACTAATCTTCCAACCCATGTTCATCACCCTCGAAGGCCCCGAAGGCTCCGGCAAGACCTCCCACATCCCGCACCTGGTGGAATTTCTGCGCGAAAAAGGCCGCAGCGTGTTCCCCACGCGCGAACCGGGCGGCACCTCCATCGGTGAGCAGGTCCGCGGGGTGATCCACGACCTGAAGAATGTGGAAATGCACCCGCGCACCGAAACCCTGCTCTACCAGGCGGCGCGCGCCCAGATCGTGGAACAGGTCATCCGTCCGCGGCTGGCGGCGGGCGAGATCGTGCTCTCGGACCGCTACGCCGACTCGACCATCGCCTACCAGGGCTACGGCCACCAGCAGGATTTGGAACAGGTGCGCGCCCTGATCCGCTACGCCACCGGTGGCCTGGTCCCAGACCTGACCATCCTGCTCGACCTGGACGTGGAGGTCGGCCTCAAGCGCAAGACCCGCCAGGATGAGTGGAACCGACTGGACGCCTACACCGTGGACTTCCACCGCCGCGTCCGCGCGGGCTATCTCGAAATGGTCAAGATGGATCCCGCGCGCTGGTCCGTTGTCAACGCGGGTCAGCCCTGGGAGCAGGTACAGGCTGACATAAAAAGAGCCATCGAGAACAAGTTGACATGAGTGAATATCTCTTAATCGCGCTAGAGGAATTCAGCAAGAGGCCCATTTACCTCCCTACAAATTGGAGCGAAGAACAATACCTGCGGATTTCACGCGGGATTGGCCGTTTCTTTCTAGGCGTCTTATCCATTCTTACGATGGCAGCAGGTGGAATTCTGTGGTTTGTGACTCCATTCAATCAACTACAGGGATCACCGCTTTGGATCGCCGCTATCTGTTTATTGGGGTTTCTTTCCCTGTTCCTAGTGATTCGTAACAAGCCGGGAGATCTACGTTTACTTTTTTTGTCCAGTGTTCTATTAGCTACCTCATTCTCAGCAAATTTATGGAGCAATCTCAGCGTAAGAAGCACAAATGATATTTACGCGTTTGTGCTGATATTCAGTACCATTATTCCCATTCTAGTTTTCGTTTTTGCTATTCCAGTTCAGCAATTGGACCCCTTACCTATCGATTCCCGTCTTTTGCCCCTTTTCTATCCGGCACGCTTCCGACATTTGCGCAGCCTGATGGAGTTTTCTCAGGCAAGAGGGTGGACAGTACGCGGTCTAGACGGGTTTTCACATAGATTGATCATCACCGGACACTGGCAAAGTTGCCAAATAACTCTTGTTAGTTTGCGCATTTCCGACAAACGCCCCAGTCACCTCAAACATCGGAATTTCGTTGACATCACACTTTACTCTGGAAAATATCTCACCCCACTGGAATTGAAACCCCGCACAAAGCAAAACATAAACAAGTCTCAACTTTTCATAAAGGGTTTCATGGATGAATATCTACTCTATGATTACTCATCGCAGCAAGTCTCTGCCAACGGCATAAATTTACTCAAATCAACACTATCCGAGGGAGGAAAATTTCTCCGAAAATCTTCCGTTCTTGGCACAGTTGGGGGCGCGCTATTGTTTCGCTGTTATGATTTGAAATTACTGGAAGACATCAACATACTGCAAGACCTGTTGACATGGCTTGAAAAAATCACAGCCACCATGAAGTTGCAACACTTTTACATTGAAGAATCCCCCCGTGAATTTGAGGATTGACCCATGCCCACCTTGTATATCTTCTCCACTGTTAGTAGCAAGAACAGGGAAGGAAAAGCAGACACGGGAATCCCTACCTGCCCGTGGCCTCCTCCCCATTGGGACAGCCAGGATGCGCTAAGAAAGGCGCTCACAGAAAGGCTGGGCTGACATGCTCTCCTCCCTTATCAAACGCGTCAAAAAAACCGAGCGCGGTTTTGTCGACATCCAGAAAACCGCCGAGGAGGTCTACACCAGCCTGCCCGCTGAGGATGTGCTCG